>DATFXA010000071.1:0-3321 GCA_035258645.1 Gaiellaceae bacterium | reverse complement strand
CGTGGCCGGCACCCACGATCACGTGGTCGGTGCCGGGCGGCGAGTGGAAAAAGTCCCAGGCCTTCAGGGGGCGCTCTTCGCCTTCGACGAGCAGCACGGCCTCGCCGAAGAGCACGAGGAAGTCCTCCTGGTCGCCTTCTCGGTGATACAGGCACAGCGGCTGACCGGGGTTGAGCACGCTGATGTTGATCCCGATCTGCTTGAAGCCTGGCTCGCCCTCGAAGGTCGTCCCCCACCCGAAAGCGGGGTGGTCGAGCCACCTGGACTCTTTGGCGTTGAGGACGTACCAACCCTCGCCGTTCGGGACGAGGCCGGACTCCGTTTGCTCGAGCGATGCCTCTGGAACCATGCTCAACCTCCCATCTCTTGGGCTACGTGTCGTAGGAAACGAACGCCGAGCTCGAGATCGTCCACCGCGATCCGCTCGTCTGCGGAGTGAATCAGCCGCGCGGCGATCTCCGGGTCCATCGTTCGCATTGGGAAGAAGCCGTAGGCGACCGTACCGAACGCCTCGCGCAGCCAGTGGCTGTCGGTGAAGCCGGCCAGGCAAAGCGGCGCCACCCTTGCGTCCGGCTCCTCTGCGACGACGAAGCTCTCGATCGCCTCCCAGAGCGGCGTGTCGAGCGGCGAACGCGTCCCGCCCTCCCCCTCGAGCCACTCGAAGTCGTAGTCGCCGGAGCCGATGGTGCCGCGGAGCAGCCGTTCGGCCTCAGCCTGCGTCTCGCTCGGCAGGAGCCGACAGTCGCAGATCAGGTCGACGAAGGCGGGGATCACGTTGCGCTTCTGGGACGCAGAGATCATCGTCGGCGCGACGGTCAGGCTGAGCAATGGCTCGACCAGCTCTCCGGCAAGCGGGTGGACGGCCCGCGCGGCCTCGAGCGCCTCGTCGGCGTTCACGTCCTCGCCGACGAGGAGGTGCAGGAACGCGGTGACCTCCGGCTCGAGCCGGGGCTCCGGGCGAAGCGCGCCCAGCCGGACGATGATGTCCGCAGCCTTGACCAGCGCGTTGTCGGCGATGCCGGGCATCGAGGCGTGGCCGCTGCGGCCGTGTACGAGTAGCCGGAAAGGCGAGCTCATTTTTTCGGCGGCGGAGCAGAGGTAGAAGATCCGGCCGCCCCCGAAGTCGATCCGGTCGCCGGCGCCTTCGTTGATGCAGTACTCGGCCCGGACGGCGTCGGGATGCTCACGGCAGATCCAGGAGAGGCCCAAGTCGTCGCCGACCTCCTCGTCGGCTGTGGCGGCGAAGATCAGGTCGCCGCTCGGCTCGAAGCCCTGGCGCGCGAGCGATGCGATCGCGACCGCGTTCGCCGCGACCTGCCCTTTCATGTCGAGCGCGCCCCGGCCCCAGATCTCGCCATCGCGAAGCTCTCCCGACCAGGGGTCGAGCTGCCACTCGGCCGCGTCGGCGAGCACGGTGTCCGTGTGCGACAGCAGCAGGAGGCGGGGCCCGTCCCCGCGCCCAGGGATCCGAGCGACCAGGTTTGCGCGCTCCGGCACCTTCGCGTAGAGCTCCGCGGCCACGCCGTTCTCGCCGAGATAGTCGCGAAGCAGCTCGGCCGCGAGCGTCTCGTTCCCCGGCGGGTTGACCGTGTCGAGGCGGATCAGGCGTTGGAGGAGCTCGGTTGCCTCGTCCCGAAGCGTCATGGTTGCCATCAGCGGCGCCGGCCGAGGACGAGCAAGTAGCTACGCGGCTCGCGGACGCCCTCTGAAGTTTGGAACTTCGACCAGTGCTCGAGCATCGCCTCCCGGAACGCTTCCGCGCGCTCCGGCTGGAGGGAGTCGAGCAGGGCTCGGAGCGGAGGCGCGCCGTTCGACATCAGGTCGAAGACGCCCTCAGGCGTCTCGCCTTCGAGCCACCAGACGTGCTCCTCGAGCTCGAGCTCGAAAGCGTCGCCGAGCAGTTCCTCCAGCCGCTCCTCACGGCCCCAATCGTCCGACGTGGGCCCTTCACGTTGCTCGCCGGAGAACGCCGCGTAGATCGCGTGCGGCCCCTCGTCCGGGCGCCACACCGTCAGGCCGAGGCGATCCGAGCAGACGCGGGCGACCTCTCGGGCCGCGACCTCTTGGGCCGGCGCGAAGATCAGCCCGAAGCACGAGCTGACCACCTCGAAGGAACCGTCCGCGAACGGGAGCGCCTGGGCGTCGCCTTCCACCCAGGCGACGTCGGAGCTCTTTGATCGGGCCTGGTCGAGCAACCTCGGGGCGATGTCGAGGGCAGTTACCTCGGCACCCGCGCGCGCGGCGCGGACCGCAACCTCGCCCGTGCCGGTGGCAACGTCGAGCCAGCGGTCGCCCGCACGTGGAGCAAGCCGAGAGACGAGCTGGTCATGGATCCCCGCGAAGCGCTGCGCGACACGCTCGTAGTCGGCTGCGCCCCACATCTCGGCGGCCGCGAGAGCCGGCTCGTCCGGCATCAACCCGCTTCTTCCGCCTGCCGCTCGATTGCCAGGTGCGTCAGCCGGTTGCGAACATCCCAGAGCTCCGGGAAGAACTTCTGCTTGATCAGGCCGCCGAGGAGCTCCACCGGCGTTCCCTGGGTGCCGACGACCTCGTCGCCGATGATCCGCGCGACAACCTTGTAGTGGCGCATCCGCCAAACGGTCAGGCGCTCGTCCCAGTCGATCAGGCCCTCGGCGAGCTGGTAGAGGTCCTCGTGCTCGCGGCCGTTGACATAGAGGTCGACGAGGCTGAGTCCGCGCTCGCGCAGCACCGCCGAGAACGCCTGTCCCAGCAAAGGCGTCACCCGCCGGATCTCTCGGAACCCCGGTGAGTCGAAGCCGCTGCCGTGCCCGAGCTCGGCCCTGATGACCTGGTACTCCCACGGCGACATCTGCTCGAGCATGTCGAGCTGCCCGGTGATGTACTGGATCGAGAGCGAGGCTCGCCGAAGCAGCCTGATCGCGGCCCCGAGGTCGCGGGCCTCGACGAGGCGGGTGGCCTCCTCGACCTCGTTCCACGCGAGCTTCAGCCACAGCTCGGAGGACTGGTGGACCGTCGTGAAGAGCAGCTCGTCGCGATGCGCCGCAGTCTCGGGATCGGGTTGCAGCGCCAGCAGCTCGTCCGTGCGCAGGTAGCGCTCGTAGTCGCTCCCCCCGGGGCCGGGGAGAACCGGCTCCGAGTAGTCCTCGACTGCCATGCGCGGAGCATACTTCGGTGGTGAGCGACCTCTTTTCGGACGCGGCGGCGACACGCCTCTCGGACGTGGCGCCCCTGGCCATGCGCCTGCGCCCGTCGACGCTGGACGAGTTCGTCGGCCAGGAGCAGGTGCTCGGCGAGGGCTCGGCGCTGCGGCTCGCGATCGCAGCTGACCGCGTCGGCTCG
>DATFXA010000070.1:0-3467 GCA_035258645.1 Gaiellaceae bacterium | reverse complement strand
CTCCCCGGGTTGGACTCGAACCAACAACCCTCCGGTTAACAGCCGGATGCTCTGCCAATTGAGCTACCGGGGAACGGCGCTCGGCCGGGCGAAAGTCTAGCGGGGTCTAAACGAGGTTCGTTGCGGCGCTTCGGAGGCGTGCGAGCTCTTCTTGCAGCTCCTTCGTCCGCTCAAAGTCGGCGTTCTGGAGCTCCCTGCGGAGCTTCCGCTCGTGCAGCTTCAGCAGCAGTTCTTTGGTCGTCGCCTCGTCGATGCCCTCGGCGTCTGCACGTGCATCGAGCTCTGCGAGCAGCTGAATCAGGTCGCGGTCGGCCTCGCCCGGTTCGAGCAGGTGCTCGCGCGCGCGGCGATGGAGCGCGGTGTCGAAATGGTCCGGCGAGAGCTCGCCGAGGAGCTCGCGCAGCTCCGGGTGGGCCGAGGCGCCGGCAAGCGCGTCTCGCTCCAGCCGATCGCCGGCTTCAAGGAGCTTTGGCGAGACTGCTGCAACGGCCCGGCCTGGGCTGCGCCGCGGAGCGAGACCGGCCTGCGTCTCGCGAGGCAGGTCGAGCCGGTCGGCGACGAGCCGCAACGCTTGCTGCCGCTCGGGCGAATCCTCAAAGCGGCCGAGGACTTCGCGCGCGTGAACGAAGGCTTCCTGCCGGTCCGGCGCACGGTCGAGCTCGAGGCGAACGCGGTAGAGCACGTAGCTCTCCGACCTGGCGAGCCGCTGCTCGAAGCCTTCGGCTGCATCGGCGGGGTCGGTTCCCTTCGGCAGCGCGACCACGCGGACGTCGAACCCTTGTCCCGCGGCAAGGTCCATCCCCCGCAGCGTCGCCGCCTCCCCGGCCGCGTCGGCGTCGAAGCACAGGTAGAGCTTGCGGGTCAGCCGCCCGAGCTCCTTCAGCTGACGGTCGGTCAACGCCGTCCCCATCGAGGCGACCACTGGGCCGAGCCCCGCCTGGCGAAGAGCGAGCACGTCGGTGTTCCCCTCGACGATCAGTGCCCGCTCTTCCCGGGCGATCGCGGTGCGGGCGCGATCGAGCCCGTAGAGCAGGTCGCCCTTGCGGAACAGCTCGCCTTCCGGCGAGTTCACGTACTTGGCCCGCAAAGGGTCGTCCTCGCGCAACCTGCGCGCCTGGAACCCGACCACGCGGGCCCGGGCGTCCGCGATCGGAAAGAGCAGGCGTCCCCGGAAGTAGTCGTTGCCACGACGGTTGAGCAACCCGGCCGCGGTCAGCTCCTGGCGTGTGAAGCCGCGTTGGCCGGCCTTGCGCGCGAGCGTCGGCCCCCCTGCCGCAAGGCCGAGCCTGAACTCACGGCAAACCTCCTCTCCCAGCCCGCGGCTCTCGAGGTAGGCGCGTGCGTCGTTCCCGGCCCTAGATTCCCACAGGTAGCGCTCGTAGAAGGACGCCGCCGCGTCGAGCACGGCATACAGGCGATCACGGTGCCGGCGTTTCGCGTCTTGCTCAGGCGAGGCCTGCTCGTACTCGAGCGGAACGTTGAACCGCTGCGCGAGAAACTCGATCGCGCCGACGAAGTCGACTCCCTCGGTTTCCTCGACAAACGAGATCGTGTCACCGCCGCGCTGACAGCCGAAGCAGTAGTACGTGCCTTTCTCGGGGCTGACCGAGAAGGACGGCGTCCGCTCGTCGTGGAACGGGCAGAGGCCGGTGAAGCGCGCACCGGATCGCTTCAGCTGGGTCCGGCCCGAGATCACCTCGACGATGTCGGCGGCGCCCTTGACCGCCTCGACGGAGGTGTCCGCTATTCGCGCCACTCAGTCTTCAAGTCGCGCCGCGTACGCGAGCGCGAACCGATCGGTCATGCCGGCAACATAGTCGGTCGCTTCCTGCGCCGACCGCCCTTCGTCGACGAGATGGGCGAAGATCCGGCGGATGATCTCGTGGGCGCGCTGCTGGTTGGGCTGCGCGGCCGCGGCTAGATAGACGCGTTCGAACATGAACGAGCGAAGGGAGAGCATCGCTTCCCCCACCTCCTCGCTCTGGCGGATGTCGCCTGCTTGCTCAGAGGTCTCGACCAGGTCGTGGACGAGCGTGTCGATGCGGCGTGGGCCCGTCGGCCCGAGCAGCTCGATCTCCTCGGCGGGAAGCTCGGCAGTCTCGAGCACGCCTGCCCGGACCGAGTCGTCGATGTCGTGGTTGATGTAGGCGACCCGGTCGACGAGCCGCACGATCTTCCCTTCGAGCGTCTCCGGCTCATTGGGGCCGGTGTGGTTGAGGATGCCGTCGCGGACCTCGGCAGTCAGGTTGAGCCCTCGGCCGTCCCGCTCGAGCTCGTCGACGACGCGCAGCGAATGCTCGTTGTGGCGGAAGCCGAGGCCGAAGCGCTCGCGCAGCGCGAGATCCAGCGCCTCCTCGCCCGCGTGCCCGAAGGCCGGGTGGCCGAGGTCGTGGCCGAGGCCGATCGCCTCGGTCAGATCCTCGTTCAGGCGCAGGGCGCGGGCGACGCCACGCGAGATGCCGGTCGTCTCGAGCGTGTGCGTGAGGCGCGTGCGGTAGTGGTCGCCGCTCGGATCGATGAAGACCTGCGTCTTGTGCTTGAGCCGGCGGAACGCCTTCGAATGGACGATCCGGTCGCGGTCGCGCTGGAACGGCGTTCGAAGCCGGCATTGGTCGTCTGCGCGCAGCCGCCCGCGCGTCTCATACGACCGGACGGCGAGCGGCGAAAGGAACGCTTCCTCCTGCTCGCGAATCCGTGTTTCGAAGGCGTCTGCGACTCTCCCTGCAAGCTCGGGCATGTGACCGACTCTAGCCGCTTGCTCGGTCGAGGCGGCAGTCGATTTTGGCCGGCGCTCGGCACCAGAATTCGCGGGCCAGCAGTCGCGGTCCATCCCCGTCGGGGGGCGAAAAACGCGCCCTGAAGTCACGCTAGCGAGGAACCTGTGCCGTGTCTGTCACACGACTGCTCCGGATGTATGACTTTCGCAGGGCGCGCTTCAGATGATGATCGGCACGGTGCCGCCGTCCGCGCTCCAAGCCGCGCCGGTCACATAGCTGGCACGGTCCGAGCACAGAAAGGCGATCACCGAGGCGATCTCCTCCGGCTCGGCGAGGCGCCCGAGCGGCCTCCCGGCCGCCACCGACGCGAGTGCTTCTTCGCGAGTCTTGCCTGACCGGCGCGCCTGCTGATCGGCCAGGCCGCCGTTGCCGAGCCAGGCGCTGGTCGCAGTCGGCCCAGGCGCGATTGCGTTGCACCGGATGCCGTCCTTGGCGTAGAGGTCGGCGACCAGTCTGGAGAGCGAAAGGACAGCCGCCTTCGTCACCGAGTAGTTCGGCATCCCGGTCGATGGGCGCTTCGCGGCCGTCGACGAGACGTTGACGATCACTCCCGCGCCCCGGCCGCGCATCGAGGGGAGGACTGCCCGGATCGCGCGCATGAAGCTCATCACGTTCAGCTGCCACATCTCGTCCCACTGCTCGTCGGTCAACTCCTCGAAGCTCGCCTGGTAGGCGATCCCAACGTTGTTG
>DATFXA010000069.1:0-11518 GCA_035258645.1 Gaiellaceae bacterium | reverse complement strand
CGCTTCACCGGCTACGACGTGGACGGCGGGTACGCGGAGTACACCGTGGTCGATGAGCGCTACTCCTTGACACTCCCGGAGGGCTATTCCGCCCTCGAGGCGGCTCCCCTGCTCTGTGCCGGCCTGATCGGCTACCGGTCGCTTCGGCTGACCGGCGACGCCGAGCGCTTGGGCCTTTACGGCTTCGGCGCCTCGGCGCACATCGTCGCCCAGGTGGCCCGGCACGAGGGCCGCCGTGTCTTCGCCTTCACGCGGCCGGATGACGAGGAAGGACAGGCCTTCGCCCGCCAGCTCGGCGCCGTCTGGGCAAGCGGCTCAGACGAGCTCCCGCCGGAAGAGCTCGACGCGGCGATCATCTTCGCACCGGTCGGCGAGCTCGTTCCCCTAGCGCTGCGAGCGCTTGCAAAGGGCGGCAGCGTCGTCTGCGCGGGCATTCACATGACCGACATCCCGACGTTCCCGTACGAGCTGCTCTGGGAGGAGCGCGTGCTCCGTTCGGTCGCGAACCTGACCCGTCGGGACAGTGAGGAGTTCCTCGCGCTCGCGCCCCAGGTACCCCTGCGAGCCGTCGTGGAAGCGTTCCCGCTCGAGGGTGCGAACGAGGCGCTCGAGAGCATGCGGAGCGGTCGAATTCATGGCTCCGCGGTGCTCGAGGTGGCTCCGGATGAGCCCTACGAGCTGACCGGCGAGGACGAGTCGACCGCCTCGCGCAGCGAGCTCACGTAGTCGTGGAGTGCGGGAGGCCCGCCGGCTGCGACCTCGACGGCTCGTGATCCGACGACGACGCCGTCGGCAAGCTCTGCCGCCGCGGCCGCGTGCCCGGGCGTGGAGATGCCGAAGCCGGCGTAGAGGGGGAGGTCGGTGATCGCGCGGGCTCGTTCGACGAGCGCCGCCAGCGCGGGGGAGAGGCCTTCCCGCCGACCGGTCGTGCCGGCGACGGTGACGAGGTAGACCCAGCCGTCGGTTCGCCCGGCGGCGAGCGCGATCCGCTCGTCCGTCGATGTGGGCGCGACGAGCTGGATGCGGCGAAGCCTGGGCTCGGCGTCGACCGGGAGGTCAGCGACGATCAGGCTGGTCGCGCCCGCGGTCCGCGCGGCGGTGTCGAAGCGTTCGTAGCCGTAGGCCTCGAGCAGCCCCGCGTACGTCATCGGGATCAGCGGGACATCGACGCGCTCGCGGGTCGCGGCCAGACATTCGAGACAGGCTTCAGTTCGCATCCCTTCGGCAAGGGCCCGCTCGGCGGCCCGCCTGATCACCGGCCCGTCGGCGAGCGGGTCCGAGAACGGGAAACCGAGCTCGACGATGTCCGCGCCACCCTCAACGGCGGCATCGGCGAGCTCGGGAGTCTTCGGGCCGCACATCAGGTAGATGACGAGCGTCTTCACGGCTGCGGAGGAACCGGCGCACAATCGTCGCGCCTGCGCGCCAGACAGGGCACGGTGTGTTCGGTAGCGTCACCCGCCGAGGGCGGCGGGATGCACCCCCACCCAAGGGTGGGGGTCCGGGCTGGTGGGCGCGGTCGGCTCACGGTGCTGCCCGGCTCACCTGGCCAGCGCCTCGGCCAGGTCTTTATCGCCCCGTCCGGAGAGGCAGACCAGGATCAGCTCCTCTTCCAGCTCCAGGGTCTTCGCCAGCGCGTGCGCGGGCTCGAGTGCGGGGATGATCCCCTCGGTTTCCGCGAGGCGCCGGAAGGCGGCCAGCGCTTCGTCGTCGCTCGCGCTGAGGTACTGGGCGCGGCCCGTGTCGCGAAGGAACGCGTGCTCGGGTCCGACGCCCGGATAGTCCAGGCCGGCGGAGATCGAGTCGGCGTCGAGGACCTGGCCATCCTCGTCTGCGAGCAATGACGACCGCGAGCCGTGGAGCACGCCGGTGCGGCCACTACCCAGGCTGGCCGCGCCCGCTGCCTCGACCCCGACGAGCCGGACGCCGCCGTCGTCGACGAACCCGCTGAAGAGGCCGATCGCATTCGAACCGCCGCCGACGCAGGCGATCGCGACCTCCGGCAGGCGGCCTTCCGCCGCGAAGATCTGCTCTCGCGCCTCGCGGCCGATCACGGCCTGGAGGCCGGCGACGATCTTTGGGTACGGGGCCGGCCCGACGCAGGAACCGATCAAGTAGTGCGTCGTCTCGACGTTCGTGATCCAGTCGCGGATTGCCTCGCTTGTCGCTTCCTTGAGCGTCTTCGCGCCGAATTCGACCGGCCGCACCTCGGCGCCGAGCAAGCCCATCCGTTCGACGTTTGGTGCCTGTCGCCGCATGTCCTCGACTCCCATGTAGACCACACAGTCGAAGCCGAACCGCGCGCACACCGTTGCGGTCGCGACGCCGTGCTGGCCCGCGCCCGTCTCCGCGACGATCCGCTCCTTGCCCAGCCGCTGTGCGAGCACCGCCTGGCCCAGAGCGTTGTTGAGCTTGTGCGCGCCGGTATGGAGCAGATCCTCGCGCTTCAGGTAGAGCCGCTTGCCCGGGGCGAACCGCTCGACGAGCGTCAGCGGGGTCGGGCGGCCGCCGTAATCCCGGCCGAGCTGTTCCAGCTCGGCGTGGAACTCAGGATCTTGGGCGGCCTCCGACCAGCCGCGCTGAAGTTCTTCGAGTGCTGGGATCAGCGTTTCGGGCACGTAGCGTCCGCCGTAGGGGCCGTAAAAGCCTTCCCGCGAAGATTGCGCAGCATCTTTCGCGGCTCTCATCGGGCTGCCTCGACGAAGGCGCGGACTCGGTCGTGATCCTTGATTCCCGGTTCGGTCTCCAGGCTCGAGCTTGCGTCGACCGCCCACGGCCGCACGGCCTCGATTGCGTCTGCGACGTTCTCGGGGGTGAGCCCGCCGGCGAGGACGATGCGGCCTTCGGCGGCGCGGGCACGATCGAAGTGCCCGGGATCTTCCTGCTGCCAGGCGCGGTCGACTACCTGCGCGACCTGCTCGTCGCCGCGGAGCAGGACACCGTCGCGGCCGCGGTGCCCGTCATCCCTCGCGTAGACCTGGGCGAGGTCGCTGTCGGCGTTGCCGCGCTCGCCGACGTACACGGCGACCGAGAGCATCGTGTCAGGGACCGTGAGGACCCCGGGCGCGCGACGCGGTGTTTCGCGGGCGAGGATAAAGCCCGCCAGGTCGGCGCCGGCCTCGGCCGCGGCGGCGACGTCTTCCTCGCGGGTCAGCCCGCAGACCTTGACGACCGGGCGGCCCATCAGCTCGCTCAGCTTCTTCGAGGGGTCAGGCGCGCGCATCAGCGCGGAGCCGACGAGGATCGCGTCGGCTCCCGCGAGCTCCGCAGCCGCTCCGTGGGCACGCGCGGTGACTCCGCTCTCGGCGACGACGACACGATCCTTCGGAACCGAGGCGACGAGCTCGAGCGCGGCGTGGCGGTCGATCGTGAACGTGTCGAGGTCGCGGGCGTTAACGCCGATCACGTCGGCGTCGAGCGCCGCTGCACGCGCAAGCTCGTCCGCGTCGTGCGCCTCGACCAGCACGTCCAGCCCGAGCTCGGTCGAACGGGAAAGCAGCGCCGCGGCCCGCCGGTCGTCGAGATCGCGCAGGAGTAGCAGCACCCCGTCGGCCCCAGCCCGCTTGAGCTCCTCCAGCTCCGTCTCCTCGCAAAAGAACCCTTTGGCCAGCAGCGGAACCGAGGCCGAGGAGCGCGCGGCTCGGAGATCGTCTACGGAGCCGCCGAAGCGGCTGTCGACCAGGATCGACACTGCGGCCGCGCCGGCGGCCGCGAACCCGGCGGCGAGCTCCGCCGGGTCGGCATCCGGTCGCAGGTCCCCGGCCGACGGCGACCGTCGCTTCACCTCGGCGATCGCGGCGAGACCGGGCCCGGCGAGAGCGTTTCGGAACCGCCCCACCTAGGCCGGCCCTTCCTCGCCTCGGGTGAAGGCGATCAATGCGTCGAGGCGAGCGGCCGCGGCGCCCGAATCGACGGCCTCGCCTGCAAGCTCGAGCCCTTCGCGCAGGTCATCAGCGTGTCCCCCCGCCGCGATCGCGCCGGCGGCGTTGAGCAAGATCGCGCTGCGGCGTCCGCCTTCCTCGCCGGCCAACACGGCGCGGATCGCGGCCGCGTTCTCCTCCGGCGCGCCTCCGCGCAGCTCGGCCGGGTCGCAGCGCGGCAGCCCGAACTCGAGCGGGTCGATGTTGCGGGCGTGAACGTCGCCGTTCACGACCTCGCAGACGAAGTTGGGGCCGGCCGGAGAGAGCTCATCGATCCCGCCGGCTCCGTGGACGACGAAGGCGCGGGTCGCCCCGAGCTGTGCGAGGACATCCGCGATCGTGCGCACGAGCTCCGGCGCATAAACGCCTACGACCTGGGCGCGTGCGCCGGCCGGGTTCGTCAGCGGGCCGAGCACGTTGAAGACGGTACGCGCCGCAAGCTCGCTTCGCACCGGAGCTGCGTGCCGCATCGCCGGGTGGTGGGTGGGAGCGAAGAGAAAGCCGAAACCGAGCTCGTCGATCGAGCGGGCGACCCTCTCGGGTGGCAGGTCGAGGGCGAAGCCGAGTGCCTCGAGCACGTCGGCCGAGCCGCAGGCCGACGAGACTGCGCGGTTGCCGTGCTTCGCCACGCCCGCGCCGGCCGCGGCCGCGACAAGCGCCGCCGCCGTCGAGATGTTGATCGTGCGGGCTCCGTCGCCACCCGTGCCCGCGGTGTCGACAAGGTCGTCGCGCAGCGGCCGAACCGGCAGCGCGTGCTCGCGCATCGCCTCTGCGCAGCCTGCGATCTCGTCCGCCGTCTCGCCCTTCGCGCGCAGCGCGATCAGGAAGCCCGCGATCTGGGCGGGCGTTGCCTCGCCGCTCATGATCGAGGTCATCACTTCGCGGGCCTCTTCCCGCGAGAGATCGTCGCCGTCGAGCAGCCGCGCGAGCGCCCGCTGGATCATCGGCCCGCCGCCAGGAAGTTGCGCGCGAGCGCCGGGCCGACCGGCGTCAGCACCGATTCAGGATGAAACTGAACGCCGTCGACGGGCAGTGTGCGATGCCGGACGGCCATGACCTCGTCCTCCGTACAGGTCGCCGAGATCTCGAGCTCGTCCGGGACCGAGATGGCCGCAAGCGAGTGGTAGCGGCCGGCCTCGAATTCCTCCGGCAGGCCGGCGAAGATGCCCCGGCCGTCGTGACGGACGGCGCTTGCCTTGCCGTGGACGAGGCGCTTTGCCGGACCGACCTCGCCGCCGAAGGCCTCGACGATTGCCTGGTGCCCGAGGCAGACGCCGAGCGTCGGCACCGTCGGGGCCAGCCGCTTGACGATCTCGACCGTCGAGCCTGCGTCGTCGGGTCGTCCAGGTCCGGGCGAGATGACGAGCCGGCTCGGAGCGAGTCGCGCGGCTTCGTCCGCATCGATCGCGTCGTTCCTGATCACGTTCACGTCGCAGCCAAGGGCGCCAAACAGATGGGCCAGGTTGTACGTGAACGAGTCGTAGTTGTCGATGAGAAGAATCATCGCCGAGCCTCCGCGAGCTCGATCGCAAGCTCCAGCGCGGCCAGCTTGCGCAAGCACTCGTCGTGCTCGGCCGACGGATCGGAGTCGGCGACAATCCCGGCTCCTGCCTGCAGCAGCGCGACGCCGTCGTGGAGCACGATCGTGCGGATGGCGATGCAGGTGTCGAGCGCGCCGTCCGGGAGCGCGTAGCCGACGGCGCCCGCATAGAGGCCGCGGCGATGCCCCTCGAGCTCCGAGATGAGCTGCATCGCACGCACCTTCGGCGCGCCCGAGACGGTTCCGGCGGGGAAGCAGGCGCGTAGCACGTCGAACGACGAGACGCCGTCGCGTACCTCTCCCGCCACCTCGGAGACGAGGTGCGTGACATGGGAGAACCGCTCCGGCTCGAGGAAGCGCTCGACGTGGACCGTCCCCGGCACGCAGACGCGCGAGAGGTCGTTCCTCCCGAGGTCGACGAGCATCACGTGCTCGGCGCGGTCCTTCTCGGACGCGAGCAGGCGCTCGGCGTCGTCGGAACCGGCGGCGGTCGTGCCGGCGATCGGATTCAGGCTCGCGCGCCGGCCTTCGAGCTTGACGAGCGTCTCCGGCGAAGAGCCGACCAGCGCCAGGCCGTCGAGCTCGAGCAAGAAGAGGTACGGAGAGGGATTGACCCGTCGCAGCGAGCGATAAAGTTCGAGCGCCGTCGCCGAAGTCGGCCGCTCCGCCCGCTGCGAGACGACGATCTGAAAGGCGTCGCCTGCGCGGATGTGCTCTTTCGCCTTGACGACGCTGCGCTCGTAGTCGTGGCGCGAGGGCAGGCGCCGTGTGGCACCCGCCTGGCCCCGCGGGCCGGCCGAGGCGTCTGGCTGGGGGCCGTTCAGCAGTTCGGTGACCGCGACCGGGTCGCCGCAGAGCACCTCCGCCATCCCGAGGCCGTGGTCGAAGCGGACGAGTGTGTCGGCGACGACGAATTGGCTCTCCGGCAGGTCGCGCCCTGCTTCCGGGAGCCCTACGGTCGGCTCGAGCGTAGCCGCGTGGTCATAGCCGAGGTAGCCGACGACGGGGGCGTCGAGGGTCTCTGCATCGGCCACGCTCACCATCCGCGAGCCGGCGCCCAGGAAGGAATGCCGGCCGAGCCGGCCCTGCTCGACCGACTCGAGGAGGAACGAGGCGACCCCGGACTCGCGCAGCCTCAGGTACGCCCCGAGCGGGGTCAGGAGGTCGGTTGAGACAACGGTGGTCGCGTTCATCTTTGGCCAAACAAAAAGACCCTCCGGCCGGAAGGTCCTGCGAGCGAAACGGATGTGTGCCTACGTCAGGTCAGGCGACGCTCCCGCCACGCTCGCTGCGCCAGGTCCAGGCCCAGATCCGCGTGGCAGAAGTCATCTTCCTGAGGGTACGCGGCGCGTGCCGTTCCCGTCAACCTCACGACGGCTAGCCTTTCGCCGATGGCACGGTCCGTGATCGTTTCCGCTTTGCGAACCCCCTTCGGCAGGCTCGGGGGCGGGCTCTCGGGCTATGAGGCAACGGCGCTCGGCGCGCACGCGATCAAGGCGGCGCTGGAACGAGTCGGGCTCGAGCCCCAGGAGATCGAGTACGCGATCATGGGGCAGGTCTTGCAGGGCGGGGCCGGCCAGGCGCCTGCTCGTCAGGCCGCGGTCGGGGCCGGGCTGCCGATCGAGGTGCCCGCCGACACGATCAACAAAGCCTGCGCCTCGTCGATTCGCGCGATCGAGATCGCCGATTCGATGATCCGCGCGGGCGACGTCGAGGTCGTCGTCACAGGCGGCATGGAGTCGATGTCGAATGCCCCCTACGCGCTGAAGAAGGCGCGGTTCGGCTACAGGCTCGGCGATGGAACGTTGATCGACCTGATGACCCACGACGGGCTGACGTCGAGCTTCGACGGCCGCCACATGGTCGAGCAGGCCTCGTTCGTCTCCCGCGAGCTGGGCATCTCACGCGAGGAGCAGGACGAGTGGGCGCTTCAGTCGCACCGGCGGGCGGTGAAGGCCCAGGACGAAGGCTTCTTCGAGGCCGAGATCGTCCCGATTGGTGAGCTCGATCACGACGAGGGCCCGCGACGGGACACCTCGCTCGAGGCTCTGGCGAAGTTGAAGCCGGTCTTCGACCCCGAGGGCACGACGACCGCCGGCAACGCGCCCGGCGTCAACGACGGCGCGAGCTGCGTGGTCGTGTGCTCGGAGGAGTTCGCGAAGCGTCGCGGCCTCGAGCCACTGGCGACGATTCTCTCGCAGGGGTACGTGGCCGACGAGTTCGCGTACCTGGCGCGCACCCCGGCCAAGGCAGGCGAGCAGGCGCTGGCAAAGGCTGGGAAGTCGATCGACGACGTCGAGCGCCTCGAGGTCAACGAAGCATTCTCGTCTGTCGCGCTCAACTCCGTGAAGCTGCTCGGCGCCGATCCCGAGCGGGCGAACGTGAACGGCGGCGCCGTCGCGCTCGGTCATCCGATCGGTGCTTCCGGCGGCCGGATCGTGACCACGATGATCAACGAGCTCGGACGGAACGGCGGCGGTCTTGGCCTCGCGGCGATCTGCTCCGGCGGCGGGCAGGGCGACGCGCTGTTGCTCGAGGTGGAGAAGAGCTAACCAGGAGGACGGGACTGTCCCGCAGGGACTGTCCCAACAACCGTGAATGGGACAGTCCCCGTTCAGGGACAGTCCCTCTACGTGCTGCGGGCCTCGAGCACGCGCTTCAACGTTTCGAAGTCCCGACGGATCTCGTGCGACGCCGCATGCTCGACGAGCGGCCGCATCAGCCGGCCGATGCCGCTCGGATCAGCCTCCGCATCGACCTCGAGGTGGGTGTAGCCGTCGCGCTCCTCGAGCCGATGGCGAATCGTAAAGCGGACGGGGCCCGAGATCCCATGCAGGGTGAACAGTCGCTCAGGCTCGAACTCCGTCACCTCGACCTCGGATCGCGCGCGCCTGCCGAGGAACCGGCGCTCGTCCTGCAGGTGCGTGCCGACGGACATCTCCCCGTCAGAAATCTGATGCGAGGAGAGCGCGCTCGTCTGCCACTCCGGGACGTTGTCCGGGTCGATCAGGTACTCCCAGACCTCGTGTACCGGCTTCGCGATCTCGACCGAGAGCTCGAAACGGACCACGGCGTCGTTGGACGTTAGCCTCTCCGCCGTGCGCTTTCAGCGTGTTCTCGTGGTCGGCGCGGGCCAGATGGGAGGCGGGATCGCGCAGGTCGTCGCTTCGTCGGGCAGAACGGTCTTGCTCTACGACGAGGCCTCCGGCGCGGTCGAGCGCGGGCTGGAGACGATGGGCAAGAGCCTGACCCGGCTGGCCGAGAAGGGAGGGCCGCCGCCCGACGAGGTGCTTGCTCGCATCGAGCCCGTCGACGACCTCGTGCCCGCCGACCTGATGATCGAGGCCGTCATCGAGGACGCCGACGTAAAGGAAGGCGTCTTTCGCCGAGCCGACCGTACTCTGCCGGCCGAGGCCATTCTTGCCTCCAACACGTCCTCGATCCCGATCACGTCCCTCGCTGGAGTGACGCAGCGCCCCGATCGAGTGATTGGCATGCACTTCTTCAACCCCGTGCCCGTGCTCGAGCTCGTCGAGGTCGTTCGGGGACGCGAGACCTCGGACGAGACGGCGGAAGCGATCATCGAGTTGGCGCGCGACCTCGGCAAGACACCCGCTGTCGCAAACGACTTCCCGGGCTTCGTCTCAAATCGGATCCTGATGCCTTACATCAACGAAGCGGTCTACGCCCTCCAGGACGGGGTCGCCGACGTCGAGGCAATCGACACGATCGCGAAGCTCGGCTTCGCCCATCCGCTGGGGCCGCTCGCACTCGCGGATCTGATCGGGCTCGATACCTGTGTTGCAATCATGAAAGTCCTGCAAAACGGCCTCAATGACGACAAGTATGCGCCGGCGCCGCTGCTCCTGAGCTACGTCGCGCAGGGGAAACTCGGACGCAAGTCCAAAGAGGGGTTCTACATCTACTAGCTAAAGGCAACTGCCTTCGCCGCCGAAAGAAGGTTTGCCGTAGGACACGAGGTTGGAGGTGACCTTGCGTCTTTTGCTTGTCGATGACGATCCCGGACTGAGAGCCTTGCTTCGAGCGACGCTCGACGCCGTTGACGTCGAGGTCGAGGAGGCCCACGACGCTGCTGCCGCGCTCGTCGCCGTACGCAACCGGCCGCCGGACGCGATCGTGCTCGACGTCAATCTCCCCGGGATGAGCGGCCTCGAGTTCGCGAGGCATGTGAGGCGCGACCCCGCGACGAGGGACATCCCGATCGTCGTCCTGAGCGGCTCCGACGGCGGCACCTCCGAAACGGCGCTCGAGGCCGGCGCCGATGCGTTCCTGCGCAAGCCGTTCAGCCCTCTCGAGCTGCTGGCGATCGTGGAACGGCTCGCGGGCGGCCTGCACGGGGTTCCGTTCCGAGCGACGAAGAAGCGCGAGCCGGAGGAGCAGCTCCTGCTGTACGCGCGCGACCTCAGGCATCTGCTCGAGATCGAGCGCGGCCAGCGTCACCTGGTCGAAAGCGCCTATCACGAGACCATCGCCGCGCTTGCCACCGCGCTCGAGACGAAGGACACGGGCACGAGGGCTCACTCCCAGCGGGTGCAGCGCTACGCGATCGAGCTGACGAAGGCGATCGACCCGGGGCTGATCGACGACCCGAGCACCGAGTACGGATTCTTGCTCCACGACGTAGGCAAGATCGGAATCCCGGACGGGATCCTGCTCAAGCCGGGCCCGCTGACCCTGGCCGAGCGCCGCAGGATGGAGACGCACACTGTGCTGGGAGAGCAGATGCTCGGCGGCGTCGCCTTCTTCAAGGGAGAAGGGCTCCGCATAGTCCGCTCGCACCACGAGCGCTGGGATGGCAACGGCTATCCGGACGGGATCGGGGGCGGGCAGATCCCGCTTGGGGCTCGCATCTTCGCAGTCGCCGACGCGCTCGACGCGATGACGAGCGACCGCCCCTACCGCAAGGCGCTGAGCTGGAGCGCCGCGCGGCGCGAGATCCTGGCCCAATCGAAGCGCCAGTTCGACCCTGAGGTCGTCGACTCGTTCGTCGAGTGCGAGGGCTCGCTCCGGTCGATCCGCCGGGAGTTCGCACTCGCTGCTTAAGCCCTAGACAGCCGGACCGATCGGAGCCGGTGCAGTGCTCGTCTGGTGCCAGAGGACAATCTTGCCCTTGCGGACTCGGAAGATCGCCGTCGCCTTCTGACCGGGGCCGTCGCACTTGTGCTCGGGCCGGTCGCCCAGGATGAAGGTCGCGCGCGTGGTGTCGCCGCTCGTCGTGATCGACACGATCCGGCCTGAGCAGGGGAGAGCGGAATTCCAGGCGACCGCTTCGGCCTGGGTGTCGAGGCGCAGCGTCATTCCGGCCTGGACGACCTCTGCGCCGCGTGCGAAGAGCTTGGCCGCGTCGTTGTTGTCGCCGGTGTTGAGCTCCTGGCTCCAGGCCCGGACGACGCTCTCGGGCGACGGCGGCGTCGAGCCGCACCCCGCGAGGACGGCGGCAGAAAGGAGGGCAAGCGCGAGCGGGGGCCGCATGGGAGGCCCGACTAATATCACGCTCGTGACGCATTGCCGCCTCGCTCGATCGCAGGAGCCGTAGCCTGGACTTCGAGCTCAACCCGGAGCAGCGCGAGATCCAGGCGCTGGCGCGTGATTTCGGGGCCGAGAAGATCGAGCCGAACGCCGGCCAGTGGGATCGCGACCACCGATTCCCGCGCGAGCTCTTCGGCGAGCTGGCCGAGCTCGGCTTGATGGGAGTCTGCATACCGGAGGAGTACGGCGGCGCCGGCGCCGACTTCCTCTCCTACATCGTCGTGCTCGAGGAACTCTCGCGCGCCGACGCAGGCGTCGGCGTCACGGTTGCCGTCCACACGAGCGCGGTGACCCTTCCGATTCTCACGTTCGGCAGCGACGAGCAGCGTTCACGGTTCGTTCCGCCGCTTGCGCGTGGAGAGCACCTCGGGTCGTTCGCCCTCACGGAAGCCGAGGCGGGCTCCGACGCCGGATCGCTTCGCACACGCGCGGAGCCTGACGGCGACGGCTGGCGAATCACCGGCGCCAAGCAGTGGATCACGAACGCGCGCTACGCCGGCACCGTTCT
>DATFXA010000068.1:0-11990 GCA_035258645.1 Gaiellaceae bacterium | reverse complement strand
GCGATCGCGCTCGCCGTCCGCGCCGAGGCGCCGATCTTCGCAGCCGACGATGTGATCGAGGAGTCGGCGATCGAGTTCGAGGGCGAAGAGGTGAACGAAGAGGAGATCGTCTCCGAGTTCAAGCAGTTCCTCGAGCATGTGACCCCGGACGAGTTCGGCGAGGCCGAGGGCGAGGAAGAGCTCTAGCCGTCCGATTCGCTCCGTCCGACCTCGCGCTTCGTCAGGTCGAGAATTTCGCCGAAGATCTCCTGCAAGCCCTCGGGAGAAAGCGGCCCGCGGTTTGCGCGAGTGAGGTAGTTCAGCATCCACTCCTCTCGCTCGGGATCGACGAACGACAGTCCGCGCGACTCCTTGTAGCTCTTGAGACGGGAGACCAGCTTCAATCGTGCGTTGACCGCCTCGATGATCGTCCGGTCGGCGTCGGAGATCTGCTCGCGAAGCTGGCGGATCAGCGGATCGTCGTTTTGCTCGGCCATGGCTCCTAGTAGGACGATGAATCCTCAGTAGATGTAGATCGTCGAACCCGGAGGATCGTACGAGTAGATGCGCGGGGCGAGCCAGACCGGTACGCGGACGCACCCGTGGCTGCCGGGATAGAACGGAACCGTGGGGTAGCCGTGGATTGCGAAACCGCGCAGGAAGAACGACGAATCGAACATGCCGTCGGGAAGCCACCCCGGGACCTTGCTGTAGACGTGCCAACGCCCGACTGGGGTATTGCCCGTTGCGCCGGTCGAGACATGGCTGACCAGGATGACACGGCCACCGCGCACGACGAACAGAACCTGGAGCGGCTTGCTCACCTCGATGTGGTCGCCGGGATAGCGAGCATGGGGCGCGCTTGACGCTGAGATGACCCGCCAGAAGCGCGCATCGACAGTGCCGGTCCGAGGCAGCCCATGGAGCTTTTGAAACGCGACCACGGCATCACGGGTATCGAGGCCGAAGCTCGAGTCGACCCTGCCGAGCGCAAGATGCATCCGGTTGAGCGCTTCATTCAAAGCGAGGACGCTCGGGCCCGTCGAGCCGACGCCAAGACGGGGGTAGAAGACGATCTTTCGGAGACCGAGGCGGTTCGAGACGTAGCCTGGCGCTGCGGGCGTAGAGAGTGCAATCCGGTATTCGGCCACTCTTCTGGAACCAAGGCGGATCTTGGCGCCGCTGGCATATTCGCCCTTGGTTACCAGGCGTCCGCGCCGACAGATCTCGACGCGGATTGGCGCGGCTGCCGCCGGCCGCACGCGCAAGACGAGCCGCAACGGACGCCCGACCGCGCCTGTGCCGAGAAAGGCCGCCGACAGCGCCGGCCGCACTCGCACGGCGATTGTGTTCGAGACCACGGTTCCGAATCGGGCTTCGTAGGCTCCTGGTCGTTTGACCGGGACCCCGATCCGGAAGCTGCCGTTCTGCGCTGTGCGACCCCTGGCAGCGCGCCTACCGTCGCTCGTGTAGAGAGCCACCCGCATTCCGCGCCCAGCGGGAACGAGCTTCCCGTTGAAGCGGAGATGTCGATTGAAGCCGACGATCGCCCGCCCTCTCAGCGTCAGCCCGAACGAGCGCACTTGCAGCGACGAGGTCGCGGTCTCGCCCGCGGCGTTCGTGCCGGTCACGCGAGCAGTGAAGGCGCCTGCGCGGTAGACGTGCTCGGCGGAAGAGCCGTCTGCGACGTCGCCGTCGCCGAAGTCCCAGCGGTACGAAGCGGCGTCGCCAGAGGCGGAAAAAACGACAGTCAGGGGAGCTGCGCCGGAGGTAACCGTGGCTGAGGCGACAATCGTCGGTGGAACCGCCGCCGTGGCCGCTGGGCTGAAGGTGAGGACTACCGCCACGACGATCGCGGCCCGCACGATCTCAGTCTAGTTGCCTAAGTAGCTACCGCAAGTATCAGCGCGGCGCCGTTGAACGTCGCGTGCAGGATCAT
Source organism: Gaiellaceae bacterium (assembly GCA_035258645.1). Taxonomy (GTDB): domain Bacteria; phylum Actinomycetota; class Thermoleophilia; order Gaiellales; family Gaiellaceae; genus 13-2-20CM-68-14. Next base: position 10,072 of record DATFXA010000068.1, on the reverse strand, counting down.
GCCGGGATAGATGCTGTCGGTGCGGCTCCGAAGGAATGCGAGCCCGAGGCCGAAGACGATCAGCACCGGCAGCGCCTCGACCAGCCCGTGCCACAGGCCGAACATGATTCCTAGGACGACGATCGCAAACGTCTGGCCATAGGGCTGGAGCAGGTAGAAGCCGAGGCCGCGGAAGGTCAGCTCCTCTACGACCGGGCCGACGATCGCGAAAGCGAACAGATTGATCCCGAACGCGGTTGCGTGCCGAGGCTCCCACCCCGACGGGGTCAGGCCCTGCTCGCGGCCGCCGTGAAGGAGTGGGTTCAGGGCGGCGTTGGCGATCGCGATCGTGATGAAGACAGCGATCCCCAGCCCGATCGCCTTGCTCCAGGACTCCGGTCGACGCAGCGCGAAGGCCTCGCGCGTCGGCAGTCCCCGGGCGATCAGGAAGACGAAGGTAAGGATGATCGCGAACAGGATCAACTCGCTCGCCGCCGTGCTGTAGAGGAAGAGCGCGTTCTTCGGCGGCTTGCCGCCGGTGAACCGGCCCGCGTACGAAACTGCCGACACGACGCCGACCAGGACGAACCACCAAACGAGCTTCCGCTTCAGGTCGGGCCGCCGGGCTTCGGGCGACTCGGCTCCCGCACGACCTTCGCCCCGCATGTCGAGATCTGCGACCCGGTCCACTTCCAGAGAACATATAGCCGTGGCCGATCGCTACTTCACACCAGAGGAGGCGAACGCACTCCTGCCGACGGTGCGGCCGATCGTCGAGGAAATGGTCGCCCACCGCCGTGCGCTTGCGGTCGCAACCGTTCGTCACGCACGGATCGCGGGCAAGATCGCAGGCAACGGCGGCGGCGTGCGCCCGCACGAGGTCGACACTCTGCAGGAGACGCTCGATGCCGAGGCGGCAGAGGTCGCTCGCTGTGCGACCGCGCTGCAGGAGCTCGGACTGCTCGTCAAGGATCTCGACGAAGGGCTCGTCGACTTTCCCGCGCTGCGGGACGACGAGGAGGTGTTGCTCTGCTGGCGGCTCGGGGAGGAAGAGGTCGCTTACTGGCACTCCCTTGCGGACGGCTTCGCAGGACGAAAGCCCCTGAAACCCGAATAGACCGCCATGCCGTTCTGGCATCGGCTGATAGTCGTCGCCGTGGTCCTGATCCTGACCGCGATCGTTGCGCGCCTGATCGACCGGCGGATGGCGCGCCGCGACCTGACCCCGGCCACGGCTACGCGGTATCGCGTTTTCCGCCGCACCGTGACGACCGCCGTCGTCTTCATCGGCGTGCTCTCGGCCCTCCTCGTGATCCCCCAGGTGCGTGCGGTTGCGGGCGGCCTGCTTGCCTCGTCCGCGGTGCTCGGGATCGTGATCGGGTTCGCCTCGCAGCGCACGATCGGGAACTTCGTCGCAGGCCTGCTGATCGCCTTCACCCAGCCCATCCGGCTCGGCGATCGGGTCGAGGTCGACGGCACCATCGGCACCGTCGAAGAGATCGCGCTGACCTACACGTTTATTCGCAGTGACGAGGGCGACCGGCTCGTCATTCCAAACGAGAAGTTGGCCTCGGATACGATCCGCAACTCGACGATCGTCGGTCTGGAAAAGGTTGCGGAAATCACTGTGCAGATCCCGTTGGACAAGGATCTCCGGGCGGTTGTCGAGCTGTTGCGGAAGACCGTCGCCGATGAGCGTGACCCGCAGGTGAGCGTCACCGGCCTGAACGGGAACGCCACGATCGTCGTGCGGGCACGCGCCTCGGGACCGATCGAGGCGGAACGGCTCGAGAGCGACCTCCGGATCCGCGCGCAGACAAGTTTGCGGGCGGCCGGAGTCTTCGGATGAGCCCTCCGCCCCGACGGGGCGGAGGCCGTCGGCGCCCCGACGACCTCGACGAGCTGATCCGGCGCGCCCAGAAGCGCCGGTTGCGCGTCCAAAAGAAGCGGCGGCGCCACGCGGCGATCATCGCGATCGTGCTCGTGTCGGTCGTCGGCGGGATCGTCGCGGTCGGGTTCGGCGGTGCCGCTGCCTTTGAGGCCAGCTGCAGCCTGTCCGAGCTCCGCCCGGTTTCGACCGGTCCGCAGGGCGGGCCCGCAAACACCTTCGTCTACGCCGCGAACGGCTCGCTGCTGGGCTCGATCCCTGCCGAGAAGAATCGCCAGCCGGTCGCCCTCTCGCAGATGAGCCCGTGGATGGCGAAGGCCACGGTCGCGATCGAGGACCGGCGCTTCTACAGGCACGGCGGCGTCGACTACAAGGGAATCGTCCGGGCCGCGATCCGCGACCTCCGCGCCGGCAAGGTCGTCCAGGGCGGATCGACGATCACGCAGCAGCTCGTCCGCAACCTCTACATCTCCCGCCAACGGACGTTCAAGCGGAAGATCAAGGAAGCCTGTCTTGCGATCAAGCTCGCGCGGAACAAGTCGAAGGACTGGATCCTCGGCTCCTACATGAACGCGGTCTACTACGGGAACCACGCCTACGGGATCGAGGCCGCCGCGCAGACGTACTTCTCGCGACGCGCTCGGACGTTGACGCTGGACCAGTCGGCCCTGCTCGCGGGGCTGCCACAGGCGCCCTCGGTCTTCGACCCCATCCACCGGCCCCTCGATGCGCTCGAGCGGCGCGACGAGGTCTTACGCGCGATGCTCGTGAATGGAGCGCTGACCCGGCGCCAGTTCGCCTCGGCGATCGCGGACCGCGACCTCCATCTCGTTCCCGGCGAGCTCTACACGCGAATCCGCGAGCCGTACTTCTTCAGTTACGTCCGTGACCAGCTGATAGCGGAGTACGGAGCGAATACCGTGCGGACCGGCGGGCTGAAGGTCTACACGACGATCGACCCGCGGCTTCAGTCTGCTGCGCGCCGGGCAATCGTCGACACGCTCTCAGCGCCGACCGATCCGGCGTCGGCGCTGGTCTCGATCGACCCGTCTACCGGTGCGATCAAGGCGATGGCGGCAGTGACGCCGGGCAGCACGGGCAACGAGTTCAACCTTGTCGCCCAGGCAAAGCGCCAGGCGGGATCGACGTTCAAGATGTTCGTCCTGGCCGCCGCGGTGGACGAGGGGATCAACCCCGCGAGCACGTACTACGTCTCGGCCCCCTTCCACTACCAGCCCGACCCGTACTCACCCGCCTGGAACGTCAGCACGTTCGACCACACCTATCTCGGCTCGACCTCGATCAGCAATGCGACCCTGCACTCGGATAACACCGTCTACGCGCAGTTGACGCTCGACGTCGGGCCGAAGAAGGTCGCGGAGATGGCCCACCGCCTCGGCGTGCGGTCGCCGCTGACCACGAAGGAGGGCGCTTACGTGCCGTCGCTCGGGCTCGGCGCGATTCCGGTTTCGCCGCTTGACCTGGCGTCCTCGTATGCCACTCTGGCCGCCGGCGGGATTTACTCGAAGCCGATGGCCATTCGCAAGGTCGTGCTCGGCAACGGCAAGGTCGACACGGACGCGGGTTGGGGCGAGCCGTCGCGCACGCGCGTCATCACCCCTGGCGTCGCCTTCACGGTGACGCAGATTCTCGAGCAGAACATGCAGTACGGCACCGGGACGGGCGCCAACTTCGGACACCCGGCGGCGGGAAAGACCGGGACGACCGACAACTACGCGGACGCTTGGTTCTGCGGGTACACCCCTCAGCTCGAGGCGACCGTCTGGATCGGCTACCCGCGGGGCGAGATACCGATGCTGCACGTGCACGGCATCGCCGTTTCCGGGCCGACCTTCCCGGCGACGATCTGGAAGTCGTTCATGGTCGCGGCCGTAGGGAAAAAGCAGCCGGTTGAATTCAAGGAGCCGTCGGTGATGCCGACGTGGCACTCGTTCACCCGCGGCCAGTATTCGGTCGGCACGTACAGCTACAGCCCGCCGCCGACCTACTACTCCGGTGGTGGATCGAGCGGCTCGCCGACGCCCTAACGCCGTCGTTCTCGGTGCCGGGCTACTGACGCTTGGCGGTGTCGGACTCTGCATCGCTTCCGCTTGGCCGCACGATTCGCCGCTCGTCCCGCGGCATGGCGGGCTGCTCGAGGGCGATTCGAAGTGGGCGTGGCTCTATCTCGCAGGTGAGATCGCAGCGTTCGCCGGCTACGTCGGCGGGTTGCTGTTGCTTCGGCGCGTGGCCGTTCGGTTGGTCCTCGTTGGCGCGCTCGCGGCGGCGATCCAGCTCGCTCCGCTCGGCGCACCTTTGCTGATCTCGAGTGACGCTTGGACGTACTGGGACTACGGCCGGATTGCGCTCGTACACCACGCCAACCCGTATACGCACCCGCCCCGTGACTTTCCGGCCGACCCGGCCTATCCCCACATCGGCGGCGCGTACCACGGAACGACCTCGGTGTACGGGCCGCTCTTCACTCTTGGCTCGGAGCCGGTTGCCGGCGTGGCCGGGTCCTCGAAAGACGCGGCCGCCTGGCTGTACAAGTCGCTCGCGGCCCTGGCGATGCTGGGTACGGTCGGCCTCGCAGCGCTTCTCGCCCGCCGCCGTTCCTTTGCTGTGGCTCTCGTCGGCTGGAACCCGTTGCTTGCGCTCCACTTCGCCGGCGGCGGCCACAACGACGCCTGGATGGCCCTGCTGGTGATGTCGGCTCTTGCGCTCGGGACGAGCGGGCGGAGGCAGTGGGCCGGCGTCGCCTGGGCTGCAGCAATCTTCATCAAGTGGATCGCTTTCATCTTTCTGCCTCTGAGAGCGCTCGAGGCCCGGGCGCGCGGGCGACGGGTCGGGCACATCGGCTTCGCGGTCGCGGCGCTCGTGCTCGTTGTGGCTGCAAGCGCGCAGTTCGGCTGGCACTGGCTGGAGGCCTTCGGGCCGCTTGCCCGCAACGCGAACAAGGAGACCCAGTTTGCGCTTCCGCACCGGTTGAAGGAGCTCGGCGTCCCACACGACGTCTCGCTTGGCCTCTTCCTCGCCGCGTTCGTAGTCGCCTATCTCTGGCTGCTGCGTCAGGCCTGGCGTGGTCGGGCGCGTCTCGGGCTTGCGGCCTGCCTGATCCTGTTGGCCTCGCCGTACCTCGTCCCTTGGTACGCGGTCTGGGCGCTTCCGGTCGCCGCGGTCGAGGACGACCCGCCGGCCCAGTGGCTCGCGGTGGCGATCTCCGCCTACCTGCTGCGGCAACGCGTCCCGATCTAGCTACCGACGCCGGAAAACGAGCACCCCGTCCTCGGCCGCGACCAGCCGGAAGCGTGGGTCGTGCCGGAGCCGCTCGATGTGTTTCAGACCGCCCGTCCTGTCGTTGTGATCGCCGAGCGACGGTTTTTGTTCGTCCACGATCACCCACGTCGCGGTGTTGAGGTAGGGGAAGCTGAAGATCCACTTGCGCTCTGAGAGATGCGCGCCGAGCGCATTCGTCGCTGTGACGCGAGCAGCCTGCGGAATCAGCTCGAGCTCGCGGGCTGCGATCCGGTCGTGGCGGGTCACCTGCGCGCTCCTTGCCTGAAGCGTTTGCCCGCCCGGGACGAAGCGCCAGATCGGGATCGGCCCGAGCCGATAGTTCCCGACGATCGCCGCGAGTACGACGACGGTGGCGGCCGTTCCGGCCCGGCGGCCGAGCTTCCCCGCTCCCATCGCCGCCGCCGCGAACAGGATCGGGATCTCACCGGCCACGTAGTGGTAGTGGATCGAGCTCTGCGCGTCCACCGACGAGAGCAGGTTCAGCGCGAGCTCCGGGACGAGGGCGACGAGCAGCAGTGGCGCCAACAGGGCCAGACCCGCGATCGGGAGCAGTAGTTCGAGCAGGTAGTGCGCGCCGCGATGGTCGAAGGCGACCGAGAGCAGGCGCCCGGGGTCGGTGAACGCTTTCTTCACGATCCCGGCAGCCGAGCCCCCGACGGCGTCGTAGCGCCGGTAGAAACTGGAGCCGGAGCCGTGGTTGAAGTGCGGAATGATGATCTGGGTCGCGACCGCGGTCGCCGCGATCCCGAGGCCAGCGATCGTTCCGCCGACGAGCCAGCGACGGCGGCTGATCGCGTACCAGATCCCGAGCCCGGCGATCACGAGCGGAATCTCCTCGCGTGTCAGTGCTGCGAGCCCGGCGAACAAGGCGAAGGGCAGCAGCTGGCCCTCGTCCAGGTACCAGATCGCGAAGAGCAACAGCGGGCAGGCCAGGGCGACCGGGTGGAACTCGTTCAGCGTCATCCAGTCGGTCGCGGGGTAGAGCAGATAGGCGAGCGAGAACCCGAGCGCGGCTCGCTCCGAGCCGGTGTACTTGCGCGCGAGCCAGTAGAGCGGCAGCGCCCCGACTGCGACGACCACGGCCTGGGTAGTCAGGAGCAGTTTGGGGCTCGGCCAGACCCACCACAGCGGCGCGAAGACGACGAGGATCGGGTCGACGTGCGCCGCCAGTCGCGAGACCTGGTGGCCGTGCAGGTTCGTGATCTGGAGAAAGTGCCCGTGTGCGGTTGACCAGACCGCCTGAACCATGTTGCCGAGGTCGAAGCGGCCGGTGTTGAAGGCGTCGTGCCGGAGTACCGAAAGGGCCGCGAATGCCGTCGCGTAGGCCGCGATCGCGATCCACAGCAGCGGGCGGCTGCGGGCAAATCTCATCGGAGCAGCCCCTTGATCAGGCCTCGCCAGCGGTTGCCCAGGACGTGCTCAGAGGCCTCGACCTCGTAGGTTTTTCGGCCTCCGTCCGCCAGCCGCCGCGAAAGCGCCGGCTCTTCGGCGAGACGTCGAACCGCGGACGCCAACGCCGGCGCGTCGCCGGGTGGCACGAGCAGCGCGTCCTCCCCGTCGGCGAGGAGCTCGCGCACGGCGGGGGTGTCCCCGGTGACGACCGGCACACCGCAGGCGAGCGCCTGGAAGACCTTGTTCGGGATTACTCGGCGCGCCTTGTCCGACGTTCCGAAGACGCCGAGCGCACAACCTGCGCGATGAAGCTCATCCGGCAGCCGCTCATAGTCGACCCAGGGCATGTGCTCCACGTTTGGCGGCCTGTGGTCCAGCAGCGGCTCGAGCTGGCCGCTGCCGATGATCCTGAAGTGGAGGTCGGGGGCAAGCCCTGCAGCCTCGAGCACCGTCGCAACTCCGTGCAAGGGGATGAGCTTGCCGACGAAGAGCGCCTGGAAAGGCTGCTGGGACTGCCAGCCGGGACTGAAGATCCGCTCCTCGGCGCCGACCAGGCAGACCTCGATCTTGTTTTGCGGGAGGCCCGCAAGCTCGGCGAGGAAGTCGGCGTTCGCGCGGGTGTCGGCGACGACGAGGTCCGCCGACCGGAGCGCATGGCGGTCAATCGCTTTCAAGGCACGGCCGGCCGGCGAGCGCGGCCCGAAGCGCCGGCGATCGCCGACGAACGTGTCGGAGAGCGAGACGAGCGGGTTGAAGACGACCGGTCGGCCTGCGGCGGCTCGCCGTGCCGCCGTGAGATCGAGATGGCCGGGATAGCCGACGATGAGCGCGTCGAACTTCCCGTCGGGACGGCGGAGTAGCTCGGCTTCGGCAAGAACCAGTCGCGCCGCGGCACCGGCCCCGGCTCGCCAATTGTGAGTGCTGCGCTCCCAAACGGAGACATGGCGCTCGCTCACTTCGACGCCGGCATTCCGGAGCGCCGCGATCACCTGCGCGTTCCGCGGGTAGTCGCGCTCGTAGGTGCCGAAGTAGAGGATGCGCACGTTGCTGGCCGGCCCGGCCGCGCCTAGCGGGCTTGCGCGCGGGTCAAAGGCACAGCCGACCTCCTCCCCACCGCGAGCCTACTTCCGATTTGGGCACAGGTGGGTGCCGCGACCGAGTCGAAAGCGCCACATCCGCAGCGGCTCGAGCGCAAGCCGCCGGCGTGCTCCAGACGTTCTCAGGACAGGATCTCGTCGACGTGGAACTCCGCCTGCTGACGGCCGACGGCGGTCTCTTCATGCTGGCTGGTCAGCATCTCGCTGATCAGCCCGAGTGAGAAGAACTGCAGTCCCACGACGACCAGGAGCACGCCCAGCGTCAGCAGCGGCCGTTCGCCGATCGCATGGCCGAGCGCCTTGACGACGGTCAGGTAGACCAGGATCGCGACCCCGAGCAGGCCGAGGATCAGCCCAAGCCCGCCGAAGAGATGCAGCGGCCGATGCCGGTAGCGGCCGATAAACGAGACGGTCAGAAGGTCGAGGAAGCCGCGAACGTAGCGCTCGACGCCGTAGCGCGAGCGGCCGTGTTCACGCGGGCGGTGGTTGACGGGCAGCTCGGCAACGCGGAAGCCGCGGTATTGCGCGAGCACCGGGATGAACCTGTGAAGCTCGCCGTACAGGGGCATGCCTCGGACGACCTCTGCCCGGTAGGCCTTCAAGCCGCAGTTCATGTCGTGCAGCCGGAGCCCCGAGACACGGCCGGTGACCCAGTTGAAGATGCGGGAGAGGACACGGCGGCGCAACGGGTCGCGACGCCGAGTCTTCCAGCCCGACACGAGGTCGAAGCCCTCGTCGAGCTTCACGAGCAAGCGGGGTATCTCCGCCGGGTCGTCCTGGAGGTCCGCGTCGATCGTGACCACGGTCTCGCCGCGGGCCTGCCCGAACCCTGTAGCGAGCGCCGCAGCCTTGCCGAAGTTTCGGCGCAACCGCACGACCCGCACGTTGTCGTTGTCGTTGTGGAGGCGTGTCAGTGCGGCGAAGGACCCGTCGACCGAGCCGTCGTCGACGAAGACGGCCTCCCATTCCTGGCCGAGCGGCTCGAGCGCGGAACGGAGCTCGTCGTAGAGGAGGGCGACGGAACGCTCTTCGTTGTGTAACGGGATGACGATTGAGATCACGAGGTCGGGGGTGGTGGCGGTGGAGGCTCGATCGGCGTTGTTGTGACGGGAATGGTGACGGTTGTCGCGACCGTTGTGGGCGGAGGGGGCGGTGTCGGCGGTGGAGTCGGAGGCGGGGGGGCCACGGTAGTAGGCGCGCTCGTGGTCTCTCGGGTTGAGGCCGCAGTGCTCGTCGTGACCGTCTTTGTCCTAGCGGACGCAAGGCTCGAGGAAGCCGGGGGCGCGGAATCGTTCGAATCGCCGATCAGAAAGGCGATGGCGAGGCCGGCCGCCGCCGCTCCGAGGAGGAGCACAGCGACCAGGAGCAGCGGCAGGGGCACGGACCGGCCGCCCTTTGGAGGGGGTGCCGGCGGAAGCACGCGAGTGGGCTCGTCGGACGAGAGAGCCGCGACGAGCTCTCCTCCGTCGGCGGGCCGCGCCTCAGGGTCTTTTGCGAGCGACGCCTGGGCCAGGGCGGCGAGCACAGGCGGCACGCTCGGCCGCGCCTCCGACAGCGGAAACGGCGGCTCCTGGATATGCCTGCGAGCGAGCTCGATGGGACTGTCCGACTCGAACGGGAGCCTCCCGGCGAGCAGCCGGTAGAGGATGACGCCGTACGAGTAGACGTCGCTCGCGGTGGTCGCCGGTAGTCCCTGGGCCTGTTCGGGTGAGATGTACGCGGCCGTGCCGAGGAGCGTTCCCGTCTCGGTCAGCGTTCCCGAACCGACCAACCGTGCGATGCCGAAGTCCGCGATCTTGGCCACGCCGTCGTCGTCGAAGAGCACGTTTGCCGGCTTGAGATCTCTGTGAACGAGGCCGCGCGCGTGCGCGTGCGCGAGGCCGGCGGCGAGCTCCCGCGCGAGCCGGTCTGTCTCGTCGATCGGATACGGCTCACCGGGGACGAGCCGGCGCTCGAGCGTGCCGCCGTCGAGGAATTCGAGCACCATGAACGGCCTTCCGCCCTCCTCGCCGTAGTCGTACAGGCGGCAGATGTTCGGATGGGCGAGGGCCGCCACCGCCTGCGCCTCGCGCTCGAAGCGGGCAGGGTCGGCGTCGCGGGCGAGCAGCTTCAGGGCGACGCGACGGCCGAGCTCGAGGTCGTCGGCGGCCCATACCTCCGACATTCCGCCGGCCCCCAAACGGGTAACAAGCCTGTAGCGACCCGCCACCAGTTCCTCGGCCACCGGGCTAGCTTATGCGGCTCGGATGGCGGAACTGCTTTCGATCGACAAAGCCCAGCGCCTGATCCTCGCGAACGCCGAGCCCCTCCCTTCAGAGACCGTGGCGCTGGCGGATGCCGCCGGCCGTGTTGTCGCGGATGCCGCCAGGGCCGCGATCGATCTCCCACCGTTCCCGAGCTCGGCGATGGACGGCTA
>DATFXA010000067.1:0-4000 GCA_035258645.1 Gaiellaceae bacterium | reverse complement strand
GAGCGCTGAGGTCGCTAGGGTCCCTCGGGGTCATCCGGTGGCTTTCTTGCGCTCATTCGCCGGGCGGGAGCTCGCGGTCGATCTCGGCACCGCCAACTCGCTCGTCTTCGTCCGCGGCGAGGGAATCGTCGTCTTCGAGCCCTCCGTCGTGGCAGTCGACGACCGGACCGGCGAGGTACAGGCAGTCGGGGCCGACGCGAGCCGGATGATCGGGCGGACACCCGCCTCGATCCGTGCCATCCGCCCGCTCCGCCACGGCGTCATCGCGGACTTCGAGATGACCGAGCAAATGCTTCGCCACTTCATTCGCAAGGGCGGCGGCGGGCGCCTTCCGCTCTCCGAGGTGGTGCTCTGCGTCCCGAGCGGTATCACCAAGGTCGAGCGGGAGGCCGTCCAGGAAGCGACGCAGGCCGCCGGCGCCCGCGGCGTCTACCTGGTGGAGGAGCCGATGGCTGCGGCGATCGGCGCCGGCCTTCCGGTGGCCGAGCCGCGCGGCAGCATGATCGTCGACATCGGCGGCGGAACGACCGAGGTCGCCGTGATCTCGCTGGGAGGCATCGTCAGCTCGGAGTCGATCAAGGTCGGCGGCTACGAGCTGGACGAGGCGGTCGCGAAGCACGTCCAGGGCCACTACGGGCTCCTGATCGGCGAGGAGACCGCCGAGCAGGCGAAGCTCGACGCCGGCTCCGCCTGGGAGCTGCCAGAGGAGCTCGAGTGCACCGTCGGAGGCCGCGACCTTCAGAGCGGGATGCTGCGACGGCTCGATCTGGGGTCCGCGGAGCTCCGAAGAGCGCTCGAGGCGCCGGTGCAGCGGATCGTCACGGCCGTCAAGGACACACTGGAAGGCACGCCGCCCGAGCTCGCTGCGGACATCAGCGACCTAGGGATCGTCCTCGCCGGAGGCGGCGCGCTGCTTCGCGGCATCGACAAGCGGATCCGCTCCGAGACTGGGCTCGAGGTCGTGATCGCGGAGTCGCCCCTGACCTGCGTCGTCCTCGGCGCAGGCGAGTCGCTCAACGAGCTGGAAGCGCTCAAGCGCTCGCGTCCAGGACGCGGCCGCAAGTCCCGCGGGCGCCGATTCCAGCGGCGCTAACGACCATCGTCGAGCGAGACGATCTCGCGCTCGACGCCGGCGAGCTCGAACTCTTGGCCGGCGAGGTAGCGCTCGGCGCCGTCCAGCAGGCGCTGGAGCTCGCCGTGGTCGCGGGCGACGCACGAGAGCGTCAGCCGTGTCCGTTGCCAGAGCTCGTGGTGGTCGACCTCGGCGACCGCAGCCCCGAAACGCTGTTGCAGCTGCGCCTTGGCCGACTTGACGTACTTCCGCTTGCCCTTCAGCGAGCCGGCTTCAGGGAAATGGAGCTCGACCGAGAGGATCCCGACGTAGCCTGCGCCCATGGCCTTTATTCAACCCGTGGCGACAAAGCGGCGCTTTTCGACGTCTAACCAAGCATGCGGACTCTGCTCGGCGCGCTCGGCGTGGTCGTCTTCGCACTCGCGCCTGGCGGCTCGCACCAGATTCGCCCCTTGGGCCACGCCAATCCGGGTGGCGGCTACACGGGCGACGTCTTCGTCCACAAGGGCTTCGCCTACCTCTCGAGCTGGCACGGCTCCGCTTGTCCCTCGCAGGGCGTCCGCGTCTACAACCTGAGCAAGCCGAGCCGGCCACGGCATGTCTCGACGTTCGCGGACGGAGCGGCGAATCTCGCCGTTCGCGGCACCTGGACGGAGAAGACGATCGTCCAGCATGCGGCGACGCCGAGCTTCGCCGGCGAGCTCGCCGCCGTCAGCTTCCAGAATTGCCCGGGCACGAACTCGTACCGCGGCTTCGGGCTCTACGACGTCACCAACCCGCGCTCTCCGAAGGAGCTCTCGCTCGTCCGCACCGATCCCGGCGGATCGCACGAGATCTGGCTGCAGACGGTCGGCCGCCGCGCCTACGTCTACACGGCGATCCCGCTCGCGGAGTTCCCCGGCCACGCGCCGAGCCCCGGCTTTCGGATCTTCAACGCCACGGATCCGCGGCATCCGGTCGAGATCGGCTCGTGGATCGCACCCGACTCGCTCCGGGAAGGCAAGCGCTCCGTCTTCGTCCATTCGGTCCGAGTCAACGCGGCGGCGACGCGCGCCTACCTCTCATACTGGGATCTGGGAACGGTGATCCTCGACATCTCCAGCCCGGCGCATCCGCGTTACCTGGGACGGACGACCGACACGCAGGGCTCAGCCCATTCGACGGCGATCACGGCGAACGGCAAGGTGATGATCGAGTCGCACGAAATTGCGGGCGGGCGTCCGTCGTTTTGGGACATCTCGAATCCGAGCCATCCCCGCCTGCTGAGCATCTTCAAGCCGCCGTCTCGTCTCGTCGCAGCGGCCAAGAACCGTGGCGCGGCGGGATTCACGCTAGGCATCCACGACCCGAAGATCCTCGGCACCCGTGCCTACTTCTCCTGGTACGCCCTCGGCGTGCTCGTGGTCGACATCTCGAATCCCCGGCACCCGCGGTTCATCGCCCAGTTCCTGCCACCGGCCTCGCACGATCCGGACAAACAGTTTTGCCCTCAGGACTCGTGCACGTACACCTGGGGCGTCTACCCCATGCGCAGCTACGTGGCCGCCGCCGACATGGTCGGCGGGCTCTGGACCTTCCGGCCGCCTAAGTAGCGGCGGGCGCCGTTGGCGCCGCCTCGGACAAATCGGTCCGCTCGACCTGCCGCGTCTCGTACACCTCGAGGACGTCGCCTTCTTTTACGTCGTTGAAGCCGTCGAGCAGGATCCCGCACTCGAAGCCCTCTGCAACTTCGCGGACGTCGTCCTTGAAGCGCTTGAGCTGCGAGATCGACGTCTCGTGGATGACCGTGCCGTCGCGGACGACGCGAACCGGTGCGCCGCGGCGGACGTTGCCCTGCGTCACGTAGGAGCCGGCGATGGTGCCCAGGCGGGAGACGCGGAAGAGCTGCCGAACCTCGACCTCGCCGATCGTCTCCTCGGTCGTGACCGGGCGCAGCATGCCGACGAGCGCCTGCTCGATGTCCTCGGTCAGCTGGTAGATGACCCGATAGGTCCGGATCTCGACGCCCTCACGCTCAGCAAGCTGGCGCGCTTCGGCCGACGGCCGCACGTTGAAGCCGACCACCATCGCGTTCGAGGCCACGGCAAGGTTGACGTCGTTCTCGGTGATCCCGCCGACGCCCTGGTGGATCACATTCACGCGCACCTCGGGGTGCTGAATCTTCTGGAGCTCGCTGATCGCCGCCTCGACCGAGCCGACGACGTCGCCCTTGAGGACGAGGTTCAGATCCTGGGAGCCACCCTCCTGGAGCTGCTCGAAGAGCCGCTCGAGCGAGACGGCGCCACCGGCCTGCGTCGCCAGCTGCTCGCGCCGCAGCCGCTCGCCGCGGGCCTGCGCGAACTGCCGGGCGGCGCGCTCGTTTTCGACAACCCTCGAGAACTCGCCAGCGGGCGGCGGATGATCGAAGCCGAGGATCTCGACCGGCGTCCCCGGGCTCGCCTGCTCGACCTTCTCGCCGCGATAGTTGTAGAGGGCGCGCACGCGGCCCCAGGCGTCGCCGGCGACGATCGAGTCGCCCACCCGAAGGGTTCCGCGCTGGACGAGCATGGTGGCGACCGGGCCGCGGCCGACGTCCAGTCGCGACTCGATGATCGGGCCCGATCCCTCGGCCGCGGGATTCGCCTTCAGCTCCAGCTCGGCGTCCGCGACGAGAAGCACCTTCTCGAGCAATTCGTCGAGGTTCTGCTTGGCCTTCGCAGAGACGTCGGCGTACTGGACGTCCCCGCCCCAGTCCTCGGGCTGAAGGCCCTCGCCCGCCAGATCGCCGCGGACCCGGTTCGGGTCGGCGTCCGGCAGGTCGATCTTGTTGACGGCGACGACGATCGGAACCTCCGCTGCCCGCGCGTGCGAGATCGACTCGCGCGTCTGCGGCATGACGCCGTCGTCGGCGGCCACGACGAGCACGGCGATATCGGTCACCTTCGCGCC
>DATFXA010000066.1:0-5572 GCA_035258645.1 Gaiellaceae bacterium | reverse complement strand
CGGCGTCGCCGATGTAGGACAGGTGCGGCACCTTTGTCCTTTCTCCGATCCGAGAGTTCTTGATCTCGACGAACGTGCCGGCCTTCGCGCCGGCCTCCAGCACGGTTCCGGGGCGAAGGTAACAGAACGGGCCAACGAGCGCGCGTTCTCCGATCTCGGCATCGATCGCAACGACGTGGGGGCCGACTTCGGCGCCCCGGAGCACCCGGGTCGTGCCGCGAAGGACGGTGAACGGCTGGACGACCGAATCGGGCTCGAGCTCGACCTGGGGATCGATCCAGGTCGTCTGCGGATCGACGATCGTTGCCCCTGCGAGCATGTGCCGATCGTTGATCCGATCGCGGAGGACTGCGGCGGCGCCCGCGAGCTCGACGCGGGTGTTGACGCCTACCGGCGCCTCCGGGTCAGGTGACTTGTGCACCGCTACCGGCTTGTCCGCCTCGACGAGGGCCCGCACCGTGTCCGTCAGGTAGAGCTCTCCCTGAACGTTGTCCGGCTTGAGCTGGTCGAGCGCGGCCCAGAGGTCAGTCGCGTCGAAGACGTACGTGGAGGAGTTGACCTCGCGGATCTCCCGCTCTTCGGGGGACGCGTCCCTTTCCTCGACGATTGCGCGCACGTGTCCGTCGGCGTCGCGGACGATGCGCCCATAGGGAAGCGGTCGAATCGGCTCGAACGTCAGCACAGTTGCCGCGGCGCTGCTTTTGCGGTGTGCCTCGACGAGCGCGTGGAGCAGCTCGGGCGTCAAAAGCGGCGCGTCCCCGGACACCACGAGCACGTCGCCCTCGAAGTTTTCGAGCGCAGTACGAGCGGCCGCGACCGCGTCCCCGGTGCCACGCGCCTCCTGCTGAACGGCGACCGTGATCCCGTCGCCGCAGATCGCGTCCTCCGTTTCTGGGGAGGTCACGACGACGAGCCGCTCAGGGTCCAACGCGCGGGCAGCGTCGATCACCCAGTCGACAAGCCGCCTCCCGAGCAGCGCGTGGAGATGTTTCGGCGTCTCGGAATGCATGCGCGTCCCCAGGCCACCGGCCATGATCACAGTCGCGAGGTACCGGGTCATGAGCTCTGAGATGGCTGGGGCGCCAGGATTCGAACCTGGGATCGCGGGACCAAAACCCGCTGCCTTACCACTTGGCTACGCCCCACCACGTTGTCATTTCTACCCAAGCTCGGGGTTTAGACGGCCGCGCGGGCAAAGCCCGCACGGCCTTTTTGCTCGGCGTTGCGAGCAACGCCTCAGCACTTGGCTACGCCCCACAACGTTGTCATTTCTACCCAAGCTCGGTTTAGACGGTCGCGCGGGCAAAGCCCCTATATCTGTGCCACGGTTACCCAAGGACCGCGACAACACAGCCTTGGCTACGCCTAACGCGTCGCCGGAGAGCCTCGCGCCCACCCACAAAGTCTAGTCGCGCTCCGCGCCTAGTCCCGTGAACTGAAGAGCAACACCAGAGCAAGAACCGCGAGGATCGCGACGAGGATCAGCGCCAGCGTTCCGACGACGAGCACGAGCACGGGGACCAGAGCAACCAGCGCCTGCGAGACGGCCGCGATCCACCAGGCCTGGCGCACAGTGTCCGACGGGACGCGATGGGCCAGGCCGAACCATCCCACGACCACAAGCAGGGCAACGCCAATCGCCAGCCACCACGAGATTGCGTGGAAGACGACGAGGATCCCCTCGGCGACTGCGATCCAGAACGCAATCTTGATCCGGCGGGCACGCAACCAGCGTCCGAGCTTGCTCGAGCGGTGCTCGAGCGCGGGTCCGGTGTCCAACGACCTGCCGTACTCCATCGCGCTCAACCGTACCAAGCGGGTGCCGTCAGCCAGGTGCGGCCGCGTCCCCTCAGCGTGGACATGGCGGCCCGTGCCGTTTCAAGGCGCAGGAAGAGACCGTAGACGACCGGTCCCGCGCCGGTCACGTCTGCCCTGAACGCTCCGGCAGCGAGCAGGTCGTCAGCCAGAGGCGAGCCGGCGAGGTCGTTCGGAGGAAGCTCGGCGAGATCGTGTGCCCGCTTGGTCTCCCGAAGCGCCCGCCGAAGCGCGGCGCGCCGGTTGCGATAGCCCTTTGCTCCCGCGCGCTCGTCGAAGGCTGCGTAGACCGCGCCGCTCGACTGCTTCTTTGCCCCGTGCGGAAGAACGAGAACAACCCAGTAGTCCTGAGGAAGGTCGAGCGATGACAACTCGGTGCCGTCGCCCTCGCCGAGCTGCGGTCCCTGGCTGAGAAAGAACGGCACGTCGGCGCCAAGCGTCGCCCCGAGGGCCTGCAGCTCCGCGCTCGGCAGCGGCTCGTCCAGGGTCTCGTTAGCCAGCCGCAGCGCGGTCGCCGCATCGGAGCTGCCCCCGCCGAGCCCGGCGGCCACGGGAATCCGCTTCGTCAATCGCGCTTCCCAGCGCGGTGGTTGGCCAGCGGCCTCCGCCAGCAGTTCGAGCGCGCCACCGACGAGGGTGTCCTCGCGGAAGCCCACGACCCGCAGCCGCGGCGACGCGACGATCGCGACCCGGTCGGCGAGGTCGAGTCGCTGGTAGACGGTCGTCAGCTCGTGCCTGCCGTCGCGCATAGGGCCGACCACGAGTGCCAGGTTCAGCTTCGCGGTCGCGGGCGCACGCCTCATGAGAGCGCGGCGAGGGCGGCTGCGAGCCTCACGAACTCTTCGGGGGAAAGGGCCTCGGCCCGGGTCGACGGGTCGCGGCCGATCCGCGATACGGCTGCGGCCGCCTGATCGCGTGAGGCGAGCCCGGCCAACTCGAGTGAGTTCGGGAGCTGTTTGCGGCGGTGGGCGAACGCCGCTCCTACGACCGCCTTGAGAAGCGGATAATCGGCCGGCAGGGCTCCCCGTCGTCGAAACGCAACGAGCGCCGAGTCGACGTTTGGCCGCGGCCGAAAGACGTTCCGCGAGACGGGATGAAAGCCCGTCCGTTGGGCGACCAGCTGCACGAGCACCGAGACCGCGCCGTAGGCCTTCGACTCGGGCTCGGCGAAGAAACGGTCGGCAACCTCGCGCTGCACCATCACGCACCAGAGCCCGACGCTCGGCAGGCCGTCGAGGCTTTCGGCGACGAGCGGGGTGGCGACGTTGTAGGGCAGGTTGGCGACGAGCTTCGTGGGCGCGGGCACGAGGGAGGCGACGTCGAACGTCAGCGCGTCTCCGAACTGAAGGTCGACGTTCGGGTGGTCGGCGAGCTCGTCAAGGAGGGCCGGTTCGAGCGAACGGTCGAGCTCGATCGCATGAACCTGCGAAACGTGATCGGCGAGGTAAGCGGTCAGGACACCGCGGCCGGGGCCGACCTCGAGCACGACGTCCGTCTCGTCGAGCTGCGCCAGCCGGCCGATGACGCCGAGGATGTTCTGGTCGGCCAGGAAGTGTTGGCCGAGCTCCTTCTTCGCCCTCGTCCTCATTGGGCAACCTCGTACGCGGTTCGTTGGGCCGCGAGATGCGTTTCGACAGGAGTTCTGCAGCCAAACCCGACGCGTGGCGTGCTCACTGCGAGGGCAGGGCTACGGGCAGCGAGAACGCCGCGGTCGCGTTCGCATCGATCACGGCGGCAAGCGCCTCCGCGGCTTCGCCGCGCGCCTCGGCCAGCGCCGCGACCGTATGGACGACGTTCGCCGGCTCATTCGGCCGGCCACGGCGCGGCACCGGCGCCAGGTAGGGGCTGTCGGTCTCCGCCAGGATCCGGTCGGCCGACACGCGCGTCGCGGCCTCTCGCAGCTCCTGCGCGCTCGGGTAGGTGACGTTGCCCGCGAAGGAGACGTAGTAGCCGCGCTCGAGCGCCACGTCGAGTAGCCCGGGCGAGGAGAAGCAGTGCAGGACGACCGTTCCAGCAAAGTCGGCCAACGCGGCAGCGGTCGCCGCGTCGGCTTCCCGGTTGTGGATCACGACGGGCTTCCCGAGATCTGCCGCCAGCTCGAGCTGGGCCGCGAAGAGGCTCTGCTGACGATCGTGGGGCGCCCAGTGGCGGTAGAAGTCGAGCCCGGTCTCGCCGACCGCGACGGCACGGTCCTGTTGAAGCAGCTCCGCCAGCTCGCCCAGCCGCTCCGCCTCGGGGCCTCCTGCCTGGTGGGGGTGGATCCCGAGCGCGGCGAAGACCCCGGGGTCGTCCGCCGCGATCTCTACCGCGGCCCGGCAGGACTCGATGCCCGAACCGATCGTGATCACCCGGTCGACGCCGGCCTCCCGCGCGCGCGAGATCAACACCCGCGCCGGCTCCTCGCACCCGTCGAGGTGCGCGTGGGTGTCGATCACGCGACGGCGGTTTCGAGCTCGACCCGCGGGAACAGCGGCTCCGCGGGCTCGATCCCATCCGCGGCGGTGGTCCAGCCGTAGGCGACACCGTCCCAGGCGAGGTCGGCCGACTGGCCGAGCGCGCCCAGGATCCTAGGAGCGGTCTCTGGAAGGTAGGCCGACAGCGCGATCGCGACCGCGCGAAGGCCGTCCGCGAGGTCGTAAAGCGTCCTGTCGAGCTCTTCGGACTTGGTTGGGTCCTTCGCGAGCTGCCAAGGCGCGCGTTCCTCGACATAGCGGTTGAGCGAGCGGATGACGGTCCAGATCGCCTCCAGCGCGCCGGAGAGATCCCACTCGTCGAGCCGCTCCGGGACCTCCCGCGCCAGCTCCGCAAGCTCGGACCGAAACGGGGAGTCCCATGGCGACAGGGGAATCCGGCCGTCGCGATAGCGGGCGACCATTGCCGTCGTCCTCGAGAGCAGGTTCCCGAGGTCGTTCGCGAGCTCACGCTCGTAGCGCTCGTGCAGGTCGTCCGCCGAGGCGTTCCCGTCCTGGCCGAATCGGGCCACGCGAGCCGTGTAGAAGCGCAACGCGTCGATCCCGTAGATCTCGGTCAACTCGAGCGGTTCGATCACGTTGCCGCTCGACTTCGAGATCTTCCGCTCGCCGAACAGCAGCCAACCGTGGACGAAGATCTGCTTCGGCACCTCGTAGCCGGCCGCAAGGAGCAGTGCCGGCCAGAAGACGCAGTGGAATCGGAGGATGTCCTTGCCGATCAGGTGGTGCGCGACCGGCCAGAACTCCTCCCGCAGGTCCTCGCCAGGCTGCGCATAGGTGAGCGCGCTCAGGTAGTTGATCAGTGCGTCGACCCATACGTACACCACCTGCTCGGGATCCCACGGAACGGGCACGCCCCACGGCTGACCGGCCCTGCTAAGGCTGAAGTCGCGGAGCCCACCCTCGATGAAGCTGCGCGCCTCGTTGTAACGGAAGTCAGGCCGCACGAAGTCGGGCCGCTCGTCGTAGAGGCGGAGCAGCTGCTCCTGGAACGCCGAGAGCTTGAAGAACCAGTTCCGTTCCTCGATCCACTCCGGCTTCGTCCCATGCTCCTGACACAAGCCGTCCGGCGTGAGCTGGTCTTCCGTCTTGAACTCCTCGCAGCTGACGCAGTAGAGGCCGGAGTACGTGTCCTCGTAGATGTATCCGTTGTCGTAGATCCGCTGGACGAACTCCTGCACGAAGCGATGATGGCCCTCATCCGTCGTGCGTATAAAGAAGTCGGGAGACGCGCCGACCCGGGCCGGCAGCGGCCGCCAGTGATCTTCGACGAGCTGGTCGACGAA
>DATFXA010000065.1:0-5812 GCA_035258645.1 Gaiellaceae bacterium | reverse complement strand
GGTCTCGGTCGTGGACGACCAGGTTGGTTGTCCGACGTATGTCGGGCACCTCGCTGAGGCGACGCGGGAGATCGTCGGGCTGCCGTACGGGATCTGGCACATCGCCGCCGACGGCGAGTGCACCTGGGCCGAGTTCGCAGCGGCGATCTTCGAAGAGGCGTCGCTCGAATGTCGCGTCGTTCCGATCACGACCACGGAGCTCGGCCGCCCGGCGCCACGGCCCGCGTACTCCGTTCTCCGGAGCGAAAAGCCGGACGCGCCGCGGCTACCGCACTGGCGCGAGGGCCTGCGCGAGTGCCTCGCGCGCCTGCGCGACGGGTAGCTGTCGGGGGCTGCTCGCCACGGTGCATAGGTCGGTTCTCGGCACATGAGCGCCTGACACTCGTCCTCTAGGCTTCCGGGCGATGCGGATTCTCGTGACCGGCGGAGCCGGCTTCATCGGTTCGCACTGCGCAAAACGTCTTGCCGCCGGCGGCGACGAGGTCGTCGTGCTCGACAAGCTCACCTACTCGGGTAACCGGGCCAACCTCGAGGGCGCGGACGTCGAGTTCGTCCAGGGCGACATCGCCGACCTCGCGGCGGTCAGCGCGGCGGCCAAGGGCTGCTCCGCAATTCTCAACTTCGCCGCCGAGACCCACGTCGACCGTTCCATCTTCGGAGCCGCCGAGTTCATCGAGACCGATGTCCTCGGCACCTACGTCCTGCTGGACTACGCCCGCGAGCACGGCGTCCGCTTCGTCCAGGTTTCGACCGACGAGGTCTACGGCGACCTGCCGCCGGGCGTCTCGTCGAAGGAGGACGATCCCCTCCGGCCGTCGAGCCCGTACGCGGCCTCCAAGGCCGGCGGCGACCTCCAGACGCTCGCCGCGGTCCGCACCTACCGGGTCAACGCCTCGATCACCCGCGGCTCGAACACCTACGGGCCGAACCAGTACCCCGAGAAGATCATCCCGCTCTTCGTCACCAACGCGCTCGACGGCGAGTCGCTCCCTCTCTACGGCGACGGCCGCCAAACCCGCGACTGGCTCCACGCCGAAGACCACTGCTCTGGGATCGAGCTCGTCCTGCACGAGGGGGAGCCCGGGGGCGTCTACAACGTCGCAGCCGGCGAGGAGCTCGAGAACCGCGACCTCACCACCAGGATCCTCGAGCTGACCGGCACAGACGAGTCGCTTGTCCGGCACGTCGAGGACCGGCCCGGGCACGACCGTCGGTACTCACTCGACACGACCCGCCTGCGCTCGCTCGGCTGGCGGCCCCGCCACACGCTGACCGACGGCCTACCCGAGACCGTCGCCTGGTACCGCGACAACCGCGACTGGTGGGAGCCGATCAAGTCAGGCGAGTACCTCGAGTACTACCGGCGCCAGTACGCCGCCCGTCTCAGCTAGCAACGCTTGGCGCGCTTGAGCGCGTCCTTCGGCTCATGGCGCTGCGGCTCGAGCCTGCGGGCCCTCTGCAGATACGAAACGGCTTCCCTGCAGCGACCTAGCTGTAGCAGCGTGTAGCCGAGGTTGTAGTTGGCGTACGCCTCGTCCGGGTACCCGACGCCCTCGAGCTTCGTGACCGCCTGCTGCAAAAGCGGAAGAGCGCCGCCGTAGTCGCCGGCCTGCATCTTCGAGAAGCCGGCGTTGTTCAGCGCCGTGCCACTGAGCGAGCTCGAAGCCGGCGCGGGCGGTGGTTGCGATGGCGGAGGCGACGTCGTGACCGTTGGGCTCGTGACCGTGACGGTCCTCGGCGCCGGTGGCGCCGAAGCTTTCGAATGACCGCCGCTCGAGAGCACGATTGCAGCGATCGCGCCGCCGACCGCGGCCACCGCCAGTAGCGCGACGACAACGGGCCAGCGTCTGCGCCGAGCACGTCGCCGCGTGACCGGAGTGAGTACCGACAGCGGCGGAGCAGGGGCAAACGACCGCGTCGCCCCCGCCGCCTCCGAGAGTGCGGCGCGAAGCGAACCAACGAACTCGGAGGCCGTCTCGAACCGCCGCGAGGGATCCTTCGCGAGCGCATGTCGGAATACCGCATCCACCTCAACCGGCAGCCCATCGCTGAGCTCGGCGATCGACGGCACCTGCGCGTTCACGTGCGCCGCCGCCTCCGCCGTGATCGAATCGCTCTCGAACGGCCGGCGCCCGCTCAGCAGCTCGAAGCCCACGACCGCGAGTGAGTACCGGTCACTCGCCGGTGTCGCGCGCTCGCCCTGCGCCTGCTCCGGGGAGAGGTAGCCGGCCGTGCCTAGAACCGTGCCGGTCATCGTCAACGAGTCCGTGCCTGCCGCGCTTGCGATCCCGAAGTCCGCGACGTGAACGGTTCCGTCTCGGTCGAGCATCAGGTTTCCCGGCTTCACGTCGCGGTGAACGACACCGTGCCGATGAGCGGCGTCGAGCGCGACCGCCGCCTGCTCGAGCCACTCGAGCGCCTGCCCGACTTCCTGGGCTCCGCCACCCCGGATCCGCTCCTCGAGCGAGCCTCCGCCGAGGTACTCCATGACGATGAAGGGGCGCTCTGCGTGCTCGCCGACGTCGAACACCGTGACGATGTTCGGCTCCCCCGACAGCCGCGCCGCCGCCAGCGCCTCCCGTGTGAAGCGTCCCCGGATGGACTCGTCACGCGCGTAGCGCTCGCCCAGTAGTTTGACTGCGACCGCGCGTCCCAGAACATCGTCGGTTGCGCGATAGACCTCGCCCATGCCGCCGAGCGCGATGCGCTTGGGCGACCGGTAGCGGGGCGGGAGGATGTCGGTCTCGACAGGCATGAGAAGAGAGTGCCCGGAGTCCAGCCTGCCCGCGTCGGTGAACTCGAAAACGCGTGCTCAGCGCGAGTTTAGGACCCTGTAAAGGATGAGGGAGCCGCTCCGCGAATGCGCTACCCTCGACCCGTTCCGGGGTCCGCGGCATGCCCATTCGCCCCTTCGCCATAGTCCTCGTCGCCGCGATCGGCCTCGCCGGTGCGGGCCCGGTCGCCTCGAGGACAGTGCCGCCGCCGACCATCCGGACGCAGCCGACGTTCTTCATCAGCGGCCATGGCTGGGGGCACGGTCTCGGCATGAGCCAGTACGGCGCTTACGGCTACGCCCAGCACGGATGGACGTACGACCGCATCCTCAAGCACTACTACACCGGCACGACCATCGGGCCGGCACCCGTCAGCCGGGTCAGGGTCTTCCTGCTCGACAGGGCGAAGCCGGTGACCATCTCGTCCAAGCTCCCGTTCCAGGTCGTCGACGCGAACGGGTCGAAGCACGCTCTCGACGCGGGCAGCTACAAGATCGGCGCAACCTGGAAGTACACCGATCCGACCAACCCACAGGCCAAGCCGACCGCCCTGCCGTACCCGTTGGAGTTCCGCCCCGGCGCGACGGCGCTCGCGCTCAACGACCGCGGCTACCGCGGTTCTCTGCGCGTGCTGAAGCTCGCTCCGCCAAAGGTACGGATCGTCAACGTCGTCGACCTCGACCTCTACCTGCGCGGCGTCGTCCCGTCCGAGATGCCGAAGACGTGGGCGCCGGAAGCGCTCAAGGCGCAGGCCGTCGCGGCCCGCTCGTACGCCCTCTCGCACCTGCACCCGGCCAATGCCTTCGACCTCTATCCAGACACGCGCGACCAGGTCTACCTCGGGATCCCACACGAGGCGCCGACGACGACGACTGCCATCAACGCGACCGCCAACCTGGTCGTGCTCTACAAGGGCAAGGTCGCGAGCACGTACTTCTTCTCGACTTCCGGTGGCCGAACGGCGTCGGTCACGGACCTCAACCCGGAGGCTCCGCCGATCCCCTACCTCGTCTCCGTTCCTGACCCCTATGACTCGATCTCCCCGTACCACAACTGGGGGCCGTTCCAGTACACGGCGAGAAAGCTCGCGCGCATGATGAAGTCGCCTGGCAAGTTGCTCGACGTCCAGACCCTGGCGTCGTCCTCGGGACGGGTGCAAAGCGTTGTCGCGACCGGCTCGAACGGCCAGGTGACGGTCACGGGCAGCAAGGTTCGCGCCGCGCTCGGTCTGCGATCGACCTGGTTTCAGGTCGGCGTGCTCGCGCTCGTCGCTCCCGCGACGCCGCTCACCTACGGCACCGCGACCGCGCTCAGCGGAACCGCAAGGGGCTGCAAGTCGGTCGAGCTCCAGCAGCTCGATCCCACCGGCAGCTGGAAGACCGTGACGACGATGACTCCACGGAGCGGAGCGGTCGCGCCGAAGATCAGGCCCAGCCAGTCGAGCCAGTTCCGCCTCGTCGTCGGAACAATCGCAAGCGATCCAGTCCCGGTGTCCGTGGCGCCCTCGGTCCGGCTGCACGCGCCGGCGGATCTGTCGGGCTTCTGGGGAACTGTCAAGCCCCGAACGGTCGGAGCGACCGTGACGATTCAGCGCCAGGCCGGGCCGGCCTGGCGGGTGATCGCGCGC
The DNA here is from genome assembly GCA_035258645.1 of Gaiellaceae bacterium. Lineage (GTDB taxonomy): Bacteria > Actinomycetota > Thermoleophilia > Gaiellales > Gaiellaceae > 13-2-20CM-68-14. The sequence continues at coordinate 1,411 of DATFXA010000065.1, read as the reverse complement.
GCGAAGACGACGGCCCAAGGACGATTCACGCTGACGCGGGCCATGACGCCTGGGACCTACAGGGCGAGGGTCGCGAGCAAAGGCTTCGCGCCCGGCCTCTCGAAGCCGGTCACCCTCTAACCCAGCAGCTCGTCGTCCGGGACCTCCCGGATCTGGCGCGCGGGCGAGCCGACCACGACCGCGCGCGGCGACACGTCGCGGATGACGATTGCGCCGGCGCCGACGAAGGCCTCCTCGCCGACCTCGATCCCCGGGAGCAGCACGGCGGCGCCGCCAATCCGGGCGCCGCGTCTGATCGTCGGCCCCTTCATGAGCTCGAGCCGCTTCTCGGTGCGGCCCATGAAGTTGTCGTTCGTGGTCGTCACGCAGGGAGCGATGAAGACATCCTCCTCGAGCATCGAGTACGCGGTCACGTATGCGTTCGCCTGGATCTTCGTGCGCGCCCCGACCGACGTGTCGTTCTCGACGAGGGAGCCACGCCCGACGACCACGTCGTCGCCAAGCTCGCAGCGCTCGCGGACGCAGGCCTGGTCGCCGACGATCACGCGCTCGCCGAGCTTCGTTCCCGCGAAGACGACCGCGGCGGTCGAGACGATCGTGCCGGCGCCGAGCTCGAGCGGTGGCAACGGCTCCCGCTTCGCGGTCGATCGCGCCGAGAGAACAGGTTGCTTGCCGACGACCGCGTAGTCGAGGATCTCGCAGTCGTCTCCGATCATGGTGCCCGGATAGACGACGGCTGTCTCGGCGACGAAGTAGCTCACAGGTCCAGCGACGCCTCAGGCGAGGGTCTGCTCCAACGAAGCCTGCAGCTGTTCGAGCGCCCGCACGACCGAGACGCCGTCTCGCGCTGCCGCGAGCGGGTCCCCTTCGCCCGACACCAGGCGCAGGAAGTGCTCGCACTCGAGCCGCAACGGCTCGTCGTTCGGGAGCTTCGGGCTGTAGATGTCGCCGGTTCTCGTCATCCACTCGCCGTAGGTCTCCGCCCGCTCGACCGGGCCCTTGTCGTAGATCGTCAGCTTGCGGTCGAGCTCCATGTCGTCGAAGACGGCCATCTTGTCCCGGCCGACGACAGTGATCCGGCGCATCTTGTGCGGGTCGAGCCAGGAGAGGTGCATGTGCGCGACCTTGCCCGAGGGGAACCGCAGGTAGCAGAAGACGACGTCTTCGACGCCCTCGGTCAGGAAGGACTCGCCGCGCGCCCAAGCTTCGGTCGGTTCCTCCTCGAGGAGGTGCAGGATCACCGAGAGGTCGTGGACGCCGAGCGACCAGAGGGCGTTCTCGTCCCTGCGGATCTGGCCGAGGTTCTGCCGGTTGCCGTAGACGTAGAGGACGTCTCCTAGCTCGCCCGAGCGGATCAGCTCCTTCAGCCGGGCGACACCGGGGTGATAGAGCAGCAGGTGGCCGGGCATCA
>DATFXA010000064.1:0-13051 GCA_035258645.1 Gaiellaceae bacterium | reverse complement strand
AGCCGACGGGGCTCGAACCCGTGGCCTCCGCCATGCCATGGCGGCGCTCTCCCAGCTGAGCTACGGCCCCAACTTGCTCGGCAATTCTAGCGGCGAAATCGAAATCATCCGCCCAATTGATGCCGAGTTTCTGGTTGTTGTCGGTACCGTCGAGGCGGAGCTGGATCTGTGTTCGACCCACGAACTCCCCGTAGGGGAAGAAGAAGCAGCGGTCGATTTCCTCACAGTAAGCGGCATAGGCATCGATCTCGCCTTCCTCATAAATTCGGCGCAGTAGACCGTCACGATTCCGCCTCGCCGAGTAGCAACGAACGACAACAACCTCGCCCTGGCGGGGCGCCCACTTGCATTGGACGCGACTCAGCCTCCCGCCGATGTCGAGAATGAAGTCGTACCGGCCTCCCTCGCCGACGGGCCAGTACACATCGATGCCGAGCCTCATGGCAGCCAGCGCGATCGCGAGTTCGGCGATGTTGCCCTTCTGGTCGGTCGTAAGCACACACCGAGCGTAGTTGCCACGTCGGACGACGACTGTTGCCGAAACAGACTACGCCGTGGCGGACGCGGCCTCGACGGACACCGACGCCACGTCACCCCACAGCTCCTCGAGCCGGTAGTAGTCCCGGGCCTCGGGCGTGAAGACGTGCAGCACCGCGTCGAGGTAGTCGCCCACGATCCACGAGCCCTCAGCTGCACCTTCGACGTGCTTGGGCAGCAGATGCTCGTCGTGCTTGAGCCGCTCGTGCACCTCGTCCCAGATCGCCTTCGTCTGACGCGAGTTGCGGCCCGTGCAGATGACGAAGAAATCGGTGTAGCTGCACGCGGGCCGCATGTCGAGAATGACCACGTCCTCCGCCAGTTTCTCCTGGGCGAGGCCGGCGATGCGGCGTGCTTGTTCGAGTGGCGTCAGGGTCTGATCAGGTCTTTCGCGCAGTACTTCCAGTCTAGCCACCGTTTCGGTAAAGACCACGTTCCTCGATTAGACGGCCTACGTCGGACGGCACGAACTCATCGATCGGCTCGCCCGCCTGGATCCGCGCGCGCAGCTCGTTCGACGAGATCGGCGGCGAGGCGAGCTCGAACGAGATCACGCGGTCCCCGTAGCCCTCGAGGTCAGGCGGTGGGTAGCCGGACCGAGTCCCGACCGCGAGCTTGACCCACCGCAGGATCTCGTTGGGCTCCTTCCAGAGCGGAAAGTCTGCCCCCTCGTCGGCGCCGACGATGAAGACCGCGTCGCCGAAGCGCCCGCCCTTGACGGCGTCGACGGTGTACGCGTTCTCGTCCCGCTCCACGCGCGTGCGCGGCATGGCCGCGAACGCTGCCTCGGCCAGCGCCACCCTGGTCTCCGCATCCTCGACGCAGGAACGGTGGCCCGGACTGGCCACGACCAGGACAACGAGCTCCTCGATGCGAAGCTCCTGGAGCGCGGCTTCCGCCAACGCGACGTGGCCATTGTGCGGCGGGTCGAAGGTGCCGCCGAGGATGCCGATCACTGGAACTCGAGCACCTCTTCGCCGACCTCGACCTCGTCACCGCTCTTTGCGCCGGCCGCGCGAAGCGCCTCCTCGAGCTCCTCGCCCGCAGGGGGCCGTCCGGTCACGCGAAACCCTCGGTCGGTACGGAGGATCTTGAACGCCCGCGCCCGCGGCGCCGGCCGGTAGACCAAGAAATCCGCGAGCGCATCGTCGGACGCCCGCTCTTGCGGCTCGGGAACGAGCTCGAAAAGCGCCCGCTTGAACTCCGTAATTCCTTCGCCGGTGGCGCACGAGACGACGTAAACACCAACTATCCGTTCGTCGTCGAGCCGAAGGCTCGGCGGCGAAGGAAGCAGGTCCACCTTGTTCAGCACGACCACTTGCGGGCGGGTGTCGAGGCCGGCGCCGTACGCCGCCAGCTCGCGGTCGATCGTCTGAAACTGCTCGGCGGGATCGCCGGCAGCCGCGTCGATCACGTGCGCGAGCAGCCGTGCGCGCTCCAGATGCGCAAGGAACTCGCCTCCGAGCCCGACACCCTCGCTCGCGCCTTCGATCAAGCCCGGGACATCCGCAACGGTCAGTTGGCGGCCGTCCGGCGAGTCGACCGTTCCGAGCACAGGCTCGAGCGTCGTGAACGGGTACTCGGCGACCTTCGGCTTCGCGTTCGAGATCCGCCGCAGCAGCGACGACTTGCCGGCGTTGGGGAGCCCGACGAGGGCCACGTCGGCAAGCAGTTTCAAGCGGAGCTCGAAATCGGCCTCCTCACCCGGCTGTCCGACCTCGGCAAAGCGCGGCGTCTGGCGCGTCGGGGTCGCGAACTGCCGGTTGCCTCGGCCGCCCGACCCTCCCCGGGCGAGCACGGCCTTGGCGCCGGCGTGGGCGAGGTCGACGACGAGGTTTCGATCGGAGTCGAAGACCTGGGTGCCGATCGGCACGGCGAGTTTGATGTCCTGGCCGTTTGCTCCGTGCTTTCCCGAGCCGCCGCCGTGACCGCCGCGGCCGCCTCGGAAAGCGCGTTGCCGGCGGAAGCGCGACAGGTCGCGCAGATCAGCATCGGCCACGAGCACAACGTCGCCGCCGCGGCCGCCGTCACCGCCGTCCGGCCCTCCTTTCGGGACGTACTTCTCCCGGCGGAAGCTCAGCGCGCCGTCCCCGCCGCGCCCCGCCTGCACGTGAATGCGGGCGCGGTCGTTGAACATCGGCTCTACTGGATGACGGAGACGGTCTTGCGCTCGCCGCTCGTGCGGAAAGCGAGCGTGCCGTCGCGCTTGGCGAAGATCGTGTCGTCCTTGCCAATCCCTGCGCCGGGACCAGGGCGGAACCGAGTCCCACGCTGCCGGACGATGATCATTCCCGCCTTCACGGCCTGCCCGTCGAACAGCTTCACGCCGAGGCGTTGCGCGTTCGAGTCGCGGCCGTTCCGGGAAGAGCCAAGACCTTTCTTGTGAGCCATCTAGCTGTCCTCTTTCTTCTGCTTGGCTTCGAGCGCCGCGATGGCGCCCTTGCGTGCAGCATGCCCGCGCTCGTACTCCAGCGCCGCCTCGACCTGCTGGGCCGACCAGCGGCCCGACTTCTCGCTGATGTCGGCGACCGTCATTTCCGCATACCCGCGCGGCAGCTTCGCCGGCGCCTCGCCGGGCTCCTGCTTCTTTGCGGACGGGCTGCGCGCGGCCCCACTGCCGATCGACTGGATCTCGATCTCGGAGAGCTTGGCGCGGAAGCCGGTGTGACGGCGGTAGCCCTTCTTCGGCTTGTACTTGCCGATCCGAATCTTCTCGCCGAGCGGCGAGCCGACCACCTTCGCGGTCACTTGAACCCGCGGTGCCAGGTTGGGCTTGCCGTTCCCGCCCGTGAGCAGGACATCGGGATGGAACGTCTTGCCCTCGGCCGTCGGAACGCGGTCCACGAACAGTCGCTCGCCCTCTTGGACGCGGTACTGCTTGCCACCCAGTGAGATGATCGCGTAACCAGCCATAGAAACGCGGGCCTTTCGCCCGCGAGGGAGCAGTGTAGCCGTGAATCCGGCACGGCCGCAAAGGGCGGGCATCCGAGGTCTCCTAGTCCTCTGGGCGGTGTATGCGCTCGCAGCCCTCGCCGTCGTCGAGACGTATTGGCGGATCCCGCCGGCGCAGCTCTGGAAGGTCCATAACACGGGCCTCGTCGGCGGCTTAGGCCGCGCTCTCGTCTTCCTGAGCTTTTCGCCGGCGCTCGGCTCGATCGCGATCCTTGCCGTCGTCGTCGACCGGCTGGACGACCGCCGCGCCAATTTGCTCGGCCTCGTCGCAGCGCTTCTATGCGCGACGGTCGCGCTGCCCGGGGTCCAGACGCCGAGTCACCTCGACCCGAAGTGGGCGAACGTTCCGGCGGTCCTCGGCGTCGCGATCGCCCTCGGGATGACGATCTGGGCGGCGCGTTCCGGCCGCCGCGAGCGGCCTCGCGTCACGCCGGCCGGCGACATCGCGAGGCTCGCGATCGGAGCGTTTGCACTCTTCTTCGCGACGCCGTACATCGCCTCCGAGCTTGGCTTCCATCTCGACGGCGTCCCATTCTTCGGTTGGTTCTTCGAGACCGGCGCAATCCGGCCCGAGCCGGGCAGCGGGCAGCTGCACGCGGCCGTCCACTACGGCCATCACCACGGGCTGGATGGCTTCCTCCTCACGCTGACGGCGCTCGTGGTATCGCGCCAGCTGGGCGCAATGAGGCGGCCGGTGCTTCGAACGCTGACGGCGCTCTACCTCGCCGTGATGGTCGTCTACGGGCTGACCAACATGGCGAACGATCTCTGGACCGAGCAGGTGGTCAAACGCAGCTGGACACACTGGGAGATTCCGGACGTGCTCCAACCGTCCGCGTCGTGGGCGTGGGCGGCGATGATCGCCGCCGCACTCGTGATCTATGCGCTTTGGCTACGGCCTCGTCGCGCTTACCGGCTCTCGACCTCGTCGATCCACTCCGACATCGGCACGTAGTCGTCGGAGACGGGCTCTGGCTCCCGCTGAGTCCCCTCGGCCTTTGCTTCACCCTGCTCGCCGCCGTTCGCGCTCGCCGTGGTCGGCTTCTTGCGCCGGTTTCGGCCGCCTCGGCTGCCGCGCCTGGTCTTCTTGCGCGGCTTCGGCGCAGCCGAGTCGTCGCCAGGTGCGTCGCCGTTTTCAGAGGCGGCACCGGCCTCGGCGGCGTCCGCCGGTTCCTCGCCGAGAGAGGCGTCCGGGACGTGGATCTTCGCGGCGGACGCGGAGCCGTCGCCGTCGTGAGCAGCCGCGGCCTCAGTGGTCGGCTTCTTCTTCCGGCCTCGGCCGCCGCGTGAGCCTCGCCGCGTCTTCTTCTTCGGCTTCGGCTCGGCCGTGGCGTCTTCCGCAGCCGGCTCCGGCTCCGACTCCTCCGCCGCCGGCTCGGCGGGAGCCTGGACAACCGGGGCTTCGGGCTTCTTCTCTTCCTTCGTCCGCCTGGCCGGGGGCTTCCGCGTCGGCTTCTCGGCCTGGCCTTCGGCAGTGATCGGCTCGGGAACAGGCTTCGCCTTCGAGACGAGCGTGGCGTAGGCGGTTCCGTCGACGAATCGTTCGACCCGCACCCGGACCGACTTACCGACCATCCCGGCCGCGTCGCCGACGCTGACGGTGTAGCCGTCGCGCGATCCAACGCCGGCCTCCAGGTCGTGCTTGCCGACCTCGACCAGCTTGACCTGGAACTCCGTTCCCTCGACAACCGGAAGCTCGCCCTGGACCTTCTCCAGCGTCCCCTGGTCGAGAACCTCGAAGAACTCGTGCGGGACGCCCTCCCGCGCCTCGAGCACGAAGCGGCGCTTCGCGCGCTCCTCGATCTCGGTCAACCGCGACGCGCCGGGCCCGATCAGCACATCGGCGACGTGGTCGTTGACCGCGACCTTGAACGCCTTGTGCCGTGAGGCCGATGCAAGCGCACGGAGCTTCCGCTCGACGTCGATGGCCACCGACTCATCCGAGACGATGATCCCGTCGCCTTCGCAGAGCGGGCACTTGCGGGTCAGGATTTCGCGCGGGCCGTCGGTGACGTTCTGACGTGTCATCTCGACCAGCCCGAGCGGCGAGATCTCGACGACGTACGTCTTGGTGCGGTCTCGCTCGAGCTCGCTCTTCAAGGCTTCCTCGACCGTGGCTCGGTTTTTCGGGTTTGCCATGTCGATGAAGTCGATGACGATGATCCCGCCGATGTCGCGCAGCCGGAGCTGGCGCACGACCTCCTTGACGGCCTCGAGGTTGTTCTTCGTGATCGTGTCCTCGAGCCGGCCGCTCGACCCCTTGCCGCGCGAGCCGACAAACCGCCCCGTGTTGACGTCGATGACGGTGAAGGCCTCGGCGTAGTCGAAGACGAGGTATCCGCCGGAGGGCAGGTCGACCCGGCGCGAGAGCGTCGAGCGGATCTCGGCGTCGACGCCGTAGGCTTCCATGAGCGGCGTCTTCTCCCGGTAGCGCGAGACACGCTCGGCCATGTGCGGCGACGTCTTTTTCAGGTAGCCGACGATCCGCTTCTGCGTGCGCTCGTCGTCGACGAGCAGCTTCTCGAAGTCGTCCGTGAAGAGGTCGCGGACGACACGTAGCGGCAGCTCGGCCTCCTCGTACAGGATCGCCGATGCCTTCGCGGTCTTCGCTCGCGCCTCGATCTCCTTCCAGAGCCGCTGAAGGAAGACGAGGTCTCGCTCGATGTCCTCGGCGGATGCGCCTTCGGCCGCCGTACGGACGATGACACCGCCCTGCTTGACGTCGAGGGCCTTGACGATGTCGCGGAGGCGGACCCGCTCGTCGTCCTCGAGCCGGCGTGAGACCCCGAGGCCCTCGCCGCTCGGGACATAGACGACGAAACGGCCCGGGAGCGAGATCTCAGTCGTCAGGCGGGCCCCCTTCGACTTCATCGGGTCCTTGACCGCCTGGACGAGGATCTCCTGGCCCCGGGTGATCAGATCCTGGATCTTCTTGCCGTGGCGTCGCCCCTCGAGCTCCGGGACGACGATCTCGTCGACATAGAGGAACCCGTTCTTCTCGAGGCCGATCTCGACGAACGCTGCCTCCATGCCGGGAAGCACATTGTCGACGACGCCCTTGTAGACGTTCCCAGCGATCGAGCGGCGTTCGGGCCGCTCGAGGTAGACCTCGGCGACCTTGTCGTCCTCGAGCACTGCGACGCGCTGCTCGCCGACGTCGACGGAGACGAGCAGCTCGCGCTTTGCCTTCGGAAGCGGCGCGCGGCGAGGAGGCGTTCGGCGCCGCTGGGGGCTGCTACGGCTCGACCGCTGGGGCTGCTTGCGCTCGGGGCGACCTGCCTTCGTGGGCTCGGTCTTCGTCTCGGCCGTCGCGGCCGTTTCGGACTTCTTCTTGCGGCCTCGGCCGCCGCGGCTACCGCGTCGGCGCTTCGGCTTCGTTTGTTCGCCGGCCGCTGCTGGGGCCGGCGTCGGTGTGGTTACTGGGTCGGGCTGTGGAGCGCCCTGCTCGGGCGCATCGTTCTGGCGCTTCTTGCGCCGGAAGAACTGCAACAAATGAAAACTCCTTCTCGTGCGCGCGCGCTAGCGTCACTCCAGCCGGAGCGGAGCGCGCGCTGCGGATACGAATACAAAAACATCTACCCGCAGGGTACCAGCGGGCCCAGTCGTACCCGATTACGCGGCTTGGGCCGGGCGGAGCCTCGCCATGCGAGCTCGAACCGCTCTCAACCGCTGCGACAGCCGGGCCCAAGCCCAGGGCTCGACCTCCTGGTAGCGCACCTCGGATTGCGAGCGCGTCGCCTCCAGGTACTCGAACCAGGCGTCCGCCTCCTCGATCAGCAGCAGCTCTTCGGCTTCGTTCGTGGCGGCCATGCGTCCACCTCCGGGTCGATGCCCGAGAGGGTAGGACCTGGACCGGACGGACCCCGCCTTAAGCTCGGCGGCGGTGCGTGTTCCCTCGCACGTAGATCGCCTCGAGCACGCCGATCGCGAGCAGGTTGGCGATCATTGCGGAGCCGCCGACGCTGACGAACGGTAACGGGATGCCGGTGATCGGCGCGATCCCGATCGTCATGCCGACGTTGATGAAGACCTGGAACAGCAGCGCAACGACGATCCCTCCCGCGGCGATGGCGGAAAAGGCGTCGCGTGCGCCGGCCATCACCTTGAGCCCGCGCCAGATCACGAGCAGGTAGAGCAGCAGCAGGACGGAGACGCCGATGAAGCCGCGCTGCTCGGCCACGGAGGCAAAGACGAAGTCGGTCGCGTGCTCGGGCAGGAAGTTGAGGTTGGTCTGGGTCGCGCCCTTGACGCCGCGGCCCGTGAGGCCCCCTGCCCCGACCGCGTTCCGAGACTGCGTCACGTTGTAGCTCGCTCCGCGCGGGTCGCTGTCCGAGTGCATGAATCCTGTCAGGCGCTGCTGCTGGTAGTGCTTGAGCACCGGGTGTCCGGCCGCCGGCAGGATCCAGAGCACGAGCAAGGCGCCGACGAGCGCCGCTCCACCGAGAATCGCCAGGTGCGTCCAGCGCATGCCCGCGAGGAAGAGCACGCCGGCGAGCGCCGCGGCGTAGACCAGCGCGGTCCCGAGGTCGGGCTGGATGAAGACCAGGAAGATCGGTCCGGCTGCAAAGGCGATCGCGGCGATCACCGTCCGGCCGTCTCCGATCTTCTTCGCCCGGTCGGCGAGCAGGCCGGCCAGAAAGAGGACGACGAATAGCTTCCCGAACTCCGAGGGCTGGAACTTGAAGAACCCCAGGTCGAGCCAGCGCTTCGAGCCGCGGGTGACGGCGCCGGCGAGGAGCACAATCACCATCAGCCCGAGCGTCCCGGCGTAGATCTGCTTGCGATAGCGGCGGTAGTACTCGGGATCGACGAAGACGGCAACGACGAGCGCCAGTAGGCCGAGCGATGCGTAGACCGCCTGCCGGACGACGTAGTAATTCGGATTGCCGGCGACGTCGTGTCGGGTGATGCCGGAGATCGCCCAGAGCCCGTACGCGACAAGGGCGCCCGTGGCCGCAAGCAGGATCCAGTCGAGTCGCCGGATGATCGACGTCACGGCGACCGCCTCGCGCGGCCTTCTGAGACCGCGCGCCCTGGTGTCGACAGCCTCAATCACTCTTCGTCGGCACTCCTACCTGGGTTGGGTGCATCTTGAAGTACGACTCGAAGACCTTGAGCGCTGCCGGGGCCGCGGCGGTGCCGCCGTGGCCGCCGTTCTCGATCACGGAGCAGACGGTGATCGTCGGCGCGTCGGCGGGCGCGTAGCCGCACCACCACGACTGGTCGAGCTTTCCGGTGAAGCCCGGGATGCTCTCGAACTTCTCGGCCGTTCCGGTCTTGCCTGCGACCGGAACCGGGAAGGTGCCGAAGACGGCCGTCGAGGTTCCGCTCGGGCCGTGTGTCGCCTGGAGCAGCCCCTGGCGAACGACGTCGAGGTAGAGCGGGTCGATCTTGACCGTCGGAGCCGGCGGGGGCGCAAAGCTGTGCAGGACGCGGCCCGGCGCCTGCTTGTTGCTGACCTCCTCCACGTCGGCGGCGATGTGCGGCTGCACCAGCCGGCCCCCGTTCGCGATCAGGGCGTAGAAGCGGGCCATCTGCAGCGGCGTCACGAGCAGGTCTTTCTGCCCGATCGCGAGCTGGATCGAGTCGCCCGGCTTCCACAGCCGGTCGACCCGCCACTCCTTCGGATCGGTCTTCGCCGTGTAGGCTTGCTCGCGCCACTCCGGCGTCGGCAGCAAGCCGGGCAGTTCGCCGGGGAGATCGACTCCGGCGGCTCGGCCGAAGCCGAACCGCGCCGCCCACTCCTGGAACGGGTGCCGGCGCACGGCGGGCAACTTGTAGAAGCGGTAGCCGAGCTCGTAGAAGTACGTATCGCAGGAAGCCTCGAGCGCTGTCGACATCGTCATCTGCTGGCTGACGAACGGATCCCAGTTCTTGAAGGTGCCGCCCGGGATCACGTTGCCCTGCTTGTCGTAGACGTGGTAGGAGCCGGTGCATGCGATCGGCTCGGTCGGCGTCACCAGCCGCTCCTCGAGCGCTGCGAGCGCGGTCACGGGCTTGAACGTCGAGCCGGGCGGATAGACGCCGGCGATCGCGCGGTCAAGACCCGGATAGTTGTCCCTGCGGGCGACGGTCGGGTTGAGCAGCGGCGCGAGCTTTTTTGCGTCGTGTGAGCCGAAGACGCCGGGCTGGAAAGTCGGGTTCGAGGCGAGCGCGAGGATCGAGCCGTCACGGGGATCGAGCGCGACGATCGCGCCTCCATTGGCCGCCCAGCACCCAACGCAATTCGAGGCACGCGCCGCCGCGATTCCGGCGCGGATGCCTCGTTCGGCCGCGCGCTGAAGATTCATGTCGAGGGTCAGGCGAACAGCCTCACCGGGCTGGGGACTTTGCTCCGTGATCAACCCGCTGCGCGGGCGCCCGAGCGCGTCGACCCGGAGCTGAGCCAGCCCGTCCTTGCCGCGGAGGTAGGCGTCGTAGCGTGCCTCGATGCCGCCCTGACCGACCTTGTCGCTCAGCAGATAGCCCTTCTTACGCAGCTGCTCGTACTGCGAGGGTGCGATCAGCCCGACCGAGCCAAGCACCTGCGCAGCCAACGACTGGTACGGGTAGTGGCGCAGGTACGTCGGAGCGAGGTCGACACCGGGGAACTCGCGCGCACGTTCCTGCAGGTACAGCGCCTGCTCCTGATGCACAGACTCCTGGACGGTCACGGGCGTCGCGGGATCGCCGCCGCGCTTCTTGAGGTCGGCGACCATCTCGCTGACCGGCACGTTGATGATCTTCGAGAGGCGCCGCAGCTCATTCAGTCGTGCTGACCACTTCTGGGGCAGGTCGGACGTCCAGAGCTGAACCGCTGTGGCGCCGCGGTTGTCGACGATCGTCCGCCCTTCCCGGTCGAGCAGCGGTCCGCGCGCAGCCTCGAGCGGGATCGACCGCAGCTGGTTGTTCACGGCTGCATGCAGGTACTGCGGCCCCGAGAGAACCTGCAGCGCCCAGAGCCGGAAGAAGAGGACTCCGAAAACCGCGATCGCGGCCCCGCCAAGGATTGCGATCCGCAGCGCGATCTGCGGCGTCAGCCGGAAGGGCTCGGCGACCCCTGGTGTGGACGGCAGGAACGTTCGAGGGCCCGCGCCGTTCGTGGGGGGCCGGCGGCGGCGGCTTCGCCCGGGCCGGACCTCGGTGCTAGCCAAGCAGCTGCACCTCCTCGAGGCCGGTCGGCGGCGGGCGGAAGAGGCGGCGGCAAAGCGCGTACACCGGCAGCGTCAGGATCAAGTTGAAGATCAGCTCGAACGGAAACGCGTTCAAAAGCACCCTCGAGGCCGAGGCCGGGTCGTCGAGCATGTAGTGGAGGATCAGCGCGCCGATCGAGTACAGCAGCGTCACCACTGCGACGGAGACGAACGGCGCGTGCGAACGGTCGCGGCCGGTCGTCTCGCCGTAGCGCCCGATCCAGTAGCCGGCAATCGTGAGCAGGAGCGACGTGACGCCGAGCGTCTGCAAAGTCGCCGTGTCGACGACGAGGCCGACGGCGAAACCGGCAGCCGCGCCGAAGATCGCCCCGCGCAAGAGAGCGACCGAGACGAGCGTCACCAACACCAGATCGGGGGCCCCGTGGAAGACATCGATCTCCGAGAGCAGCGTTACCTGCAGGATCGCGGCGACAAAGAGAGCCGCCGCCGCTTTCGCGATATCGGCGGTCATCGGGTCTTGGGCGGGAACAGCACGACCAGCGAGCTCAGCGTGTCGAAGTTGACGAAGGGCTGCAGCTGCACGTGCTTGTAGAGGTCGACCTCGTTCTGGCCGACTGAGGTGACCCGTCCGATCGGAATCCCGCGGGGGTAGATGGAGCTGAGCCCGATCCCGGGCGCCTTCCAGCCCGCCGTCACGAGCAGGTCGCCGTACTTCACTTGCTGGTCCTTGCCGACGTGGTCGAAGCTGGCGCCCGCCTTGACGATCCCCTGCGCGCCGGTGTTCGCGTCGACGGCCGACACCGAGGTTGTGTCGTCGGTCAGGAGCGCAACCAGCGACTGGTTGTGGGCGACCCGGACCACGGTGCCGACGAGACCCTCGCCGGTAACGACCGGGTCGAACTGCTGGATCCCGGAGGAAGAGCCGGCTCCGATCAGCACCTGCTGCTCGAAGGCGGACGGGGCCTGTCCGATGATCGAAGCGGTGACGTGCCCGAAGCCGCGCGGGTACTGAGAGCTGTTGATGAAGTGCAGCTTCTTCCGTAGCTGGGCGTTCTCGCTTGCTGCGAAGGCGTTTTGGGACGCCTCCTGGCGCAGTTGATCGTTTTCGGTGCGGAGGCGGTTGACCTCGGACTTCGCATGCACGAGCCCGGCGAAGTAGCCGTACGCGTCACGGAAGGGTCGTGAGACCCGGTCGGCCGCGACCTCGAACGGTCGGAGCACAGTCGCGCCGGCGCTCTGAACCTGGTGCAGCCCACCGTTGGACGATTCGCGGAAGTAGATCGTGATCAGGGCGATCGAGAGCAGCACGAGCACACCTGTCACGATCCGGCGCCTGACGGCGCTGGCTTTTCGTGACGAGTACGAAACCGGCCTCGAGCGCGGAACTCCCGCCCCCAAGACCGCCAGCCGTGCTGAGCGGTTGCGAGGCACGAAGCGTTTTAGTTTAGGGAAGGTTTCGGAGAGCCGTTAGCGAAGGTGTTTGGTTTGCTCAGTACGGCCGGTGGTTGTTCCGCCGGGCCTTGGAAGCGCTGCGGTGGATCGCCTCGAACTCCTCCAGGCTGCGGCCGGAGCCGACAGCGACGCAGGTGAGCGGGCTTTCAGCCAGGTGCACGGGCATCTGCGTCTCATGGCGCAGGCGCTCGTCGAGCCCGTGGAGGAGCGCGCCGCCGCCCGCGAGGACGATCCCCCGGTCCATGATGTCCGCAGCGAGCTCAGGCGGAGTCTTGTCGAGCGTCGACTTGATCGCGTCGACGATCTGGGTGACGGGGCCGTCGAGTGCGCGGCGGACCTCTTCGCTGCTCAGGATGACGGTCTTCGGCAGGCCGGTAAGCATGTCTCTTCCGCGCACCTCGGCCTGCACCTCGTCGCGGAGGTCGAAGGCCGAGCCCACCTCGAGCTTGATCTCTTCGGCGGTCTGCTGGCCGACGAGCAACTTGTACTCGGTCTTGATGTGCTGGATGATCGCCTCGTCCATCTCGTCGCCCCCGACGCGCATGCTCTGGCTGACGACGATGCCGCCTAGGGAGATGATCGCCACCTCGGTCGTGCCACCGCCGATGTCGACGATCATGTTCCCGGTCGGCTCGGCCACGGGGAGCCCGGCGCCGATCGCGGCGGCCATCGGCTCCTCGATCAGGTACGCCTGGCGAGCGCCGGCGTTCAGCGTCGCTTCCTCCACCGCGCGCTTCTCGACGCCCGTGACGCCCGAGGGCACGCAGACGACGACGCGCGGATGCGCGAAGCGGTGCTGGTGCACCTTTGCGATGAAGTGGCGCAGCATCTGCTCCGTCACGTCGAAGTCGGCGATGACGCCGTCCTTCAACGGACGGATCGCCTGGATCGTCCCCGGCGTGCGGCCGAGCATGCGCTTCGCCTCGACGCCGACCGCGTGCACCTCGCCCGAGCGCTGGTCGATCGCAACGACCGAC
>DATFXA010000063.1:0-9270 GCA_035258645.1 Gaiellaceae bacterium | reverse complement strand
GGTAGGCCTGCTGCCCCATCTCCATGTCGAGCATCGCGAAATCGACGGTCACATTGGCATTGCGGACGGGCTTGCCACCCCGTGAGATCGCCACCTGGAAGGAATTCGGAACCGCCGCGCGGTTCGGCGAGACGCGGATCGCCAGCTTGTACCCGTTCTGGGTCACCACCTTGTTCACGGCGCCGGGACCGACGTGTGCCCTGGCGCCGCCAACCGAAGCGAGGGCCTTCGAGGGGGGCGGCAGGCTCGTTAGCACCGCGGCTGCGAGCACGGCGCCGGTGACGAGTAGCGACTCGCCGGTGACGAGCCGTCGCAACAGACTCGCCGCGGAGACCCCGAGCTCCGGACGCGCGGTCGAGGCCTTGAAGCGTGGCACCGTCCGCAGGAGGTTGACGGAGGCGAGCAGGAGTGCCGCTGCGAGCAACCCGATCTTGACCAGCAGCGCCTTGCCGTATGAGGTCTGCCAGAACGAGGCCAGGGTCGGCATATGCTGCACCGCTGAGCCGGTGCCGGCCGCGATCAGGACGATCACGGACGCGAACGCCACGTTCGAGAAACGCGGGACACAGACAGCGAGGCCGGCGACCCGGCGCGGGGGCGGCAGGGTCGCGGCGAGCACGACCAGCCCGATCAGCCCGCCGAGCCAGACCGATCCCGCGACCAGGTGGAACCAGTCGAACGCGAGCGAGAGGGCGCGCGGCGAAGTCTGAGCCGCATGACCGGCGAGGCCGGGTACGAGCAAGGCTGCAGCGGCGGCGCCGACCGCCCCGACGAGTGCGATCACGCCGGCGATCGACCGCTGGCGACGCTCCGGCCGGTCGAGCCAGATTGCAACAGCCGCCGCGCCGACGAAGAGCGCGAATACCAGCTCGAGATCGCGCCAGCTCCGCCCAAAGGCCGACACCCGGATGAGCGGGAAGAGGGCGCCGAAACTCCAGAAGGAGCGAAGTGCGAACTCCGCTGTCGAAAGCAGCAAGTAGACCGGAATCGCCAGAAGCGCGATCGATGACGCCACCCCGAAGGCGATCGTCACCGAGCGGAGGCGTGTCCCTGGCACCCGGGCCACGACGGGCCTCGCGACGACGATCCGCAGGATGAAGAGCCCTATCGCCGCCATGAGCGACAGGAACGCAACCCACCGCGCGGTCACGAGTCGTGGCGTCGCGGCCGTCTCCGACGTCGAAGGGATCACGAACTGCGGCGCAGGGCCGGCGTTCGGCCCGACCGCGAACGTGAAAGCGCCTCGAACCGGGTGGCCGTCGACGGAAATCACCCGCCAGTAGACGAGATACCACCCCTCGGCGAGCTTCTTGAGCGGGATCACCAGCGTGTCGGCGTTCGCCGGCGAGCGGCTGGGAGCGCCGGCGGTTTGCTTCTCGCCGGCTGCGTTCGTCACCGAGACGACCGCGAATCGAGGCTCAACCGGCTCGCTGTAGCGGAGCACTACCTGCTTCGGCGGCGTGTTGACGATCCGGCTTGCCACCGGCGTCGTTTGCAGCAAAGCGGCGTGCGCCCAGGCCGCGGCCGGCAGCGTCAGAGACGCCGCGGCCGCGACGAGGGCGATGAAGACGATTCGCTTCATGCCACCGGTCGGCTCCCTCCGCGCGTGGCGAGCCCGACTGCGGCGAGCACGACGGCAATCCCTGCAACGACGAGCGCGATGATCGCGATCGTCGAGCTGCCGCCGCCTCCGAGCGACGACTTCGCCTCGATCCTGGGAGCCGGCGTGTCTGATGACTCGGGACCGTTCCAGTCAACGACCGAGCCATCCGAGTACGTCTGCCGCACAGCGAACGTGTACGTCTTGTTCGAGTCTGGGCTGGCGAGGAACTGGAAGACGGAGTCCTCGCCGGTCGGGACGGTGCCGCCGGTCCAGCTGACCTTCTGGATCACCGCGTTCTCGCCTGAGCCCGTCTGTTGGAGCTGTCGCTTCCAACCGACTGCCGGGACGAACGAGTCGATGCCGAAGCCGCTCGGCGGCGTCAGTTCGATCTCCGTCGTTCTCAGGCCCTCCTTCTCGGTCGGGACCGCAAGCGTGAAGAGCTGCAGAGTCTTCGATTTGGTCTCTGGCGGACTGATCTCGGCGTGGGCCCAGGCGCTCGAGACGCTTGTCAGGCAGACGGCTGTCACCGCCGCCCCTACGAGCGCGCGTGCGCGCGCCCGATTCCGATGCATGCTTTTTCTCTCCTTTCGCCGGGGAAGCCGCGGCGGTCGCCGCGGCAACGTCAGGAGAGCGGGGGAGGACCGCGCGGACCGAGCGAGGTCGCGAGCGCCGGAAGCGGCAGAAGCTCAGCCGGCGCCGGCCGGGCGAAAGAGACGATCCCGGGAATCCGCGTCGGCGCAGCGATCCTGGCGAGCGTCCGTCGCATCCACGCAAGGACGTGCTCGAGCGCGGCAGCCAGGGCGGCGGCAATGAGCGACAGCGCACCCAGGATCGGAATCGCGTTGCGATGAACAGGGCCGACCAGGCAATGCAGCCCGTGCCAGCCGAGACCCTCGCGCCAGTGGATCGTCGACTCGAGATAAGCGAAGGCCGGCATCGTGATCAGCCAGAGAACGAGCGCCCGCGCTGCCAGCAGTCTGAGCCGCAGGCGCGGTTCCGCGATCACCGGTCTCGGCTCCAGCAGGCGGCGCTCGCGAACTCCAAGCGCCGCAAGCCAGACGACTACGGCCGAGAACGCGACGGCGAGCAGGACCGCGACAACCGCGATCACCGGTAGAGCGGGACCCCCGGCTTGGTGCGACAGCTCGGCGGCCAGGGGCGAGGGCGAGATTGCGTACGCGATCGTTCTCGAGCCGAGGACGACGAGCGTTACCACGAAGAGCCAAGCGAACGTGCGCTTCATCGGGCCTTCAGTATGTATGGGACGGTCACGAGCTTGCCGTCCGGCTTCGACTGGAGAAAGAGTTTCCACGTTCCGGCGGTCGGGAGCAGGATGCCGATGGTCAGCTTGCCGGGCGCTGCGCTGCGTCCGACAACGCTCGCGCCCGCGATCAGCGAGGTGCAACCGCTGGCTCCGGGCGCGCACACGTGCGTATGGAAGTAGTCGAGGGTGCCGACGTGGAAGAAGATCGCGTGTGCGAGCGCGCCGTACCAGGGGACGAACCGCGCAGGCTTCCCTGAGGCGTCGGTCACGTGCACCGTCATCAGCGCCGCCTGGATCGGGCGGATCTGTGGATTCTTCGGCGCAGTGAAGGTAAAGCCGCCGACGTGCTGGACGGCGTGGTAGCTGCCGAGAGGTTGCGGCTTCGGCACACCGCGAACCTGGACGTCCTTGAAGAGCTGGAAGTTTGGGAGCGGCTGCTGTTTCTTCGGATAGACGTCGACGATTACGCGGTACCGGCCCGGTTTCGGAAAGACGACCTGCTGCTCAAAGTGCCCGCCCGGCTGCATCGGCGGGTGGCGGTGGATGATCGTCGAGAGGTCGTCGCTGACGATGATCAGGTGGACGCCCGTGTGAGGACCCGCCCCGGTGCGGTATGCCGTCAGCGGCGAGCCGGACGGCTGGTCGACGGTGAACGCGACGGTCGTCGGCTTTCCGGGCGCGATCGAGGCGGCGGGCGCGAAGTCGGACAGGCGGTAGACCTTCGCCGGCTGGATCGCGATCTGCTTGCCGTCGGAGGATGAGCACCCGGTAGCGACGACGGCGAGCAAGAGGAGAGAGGCGAGGCGCCGCATCCACAGATCAGTGTAGGGAGAGCGGGATTCCCGCTACAGCCCGAGGTGTCTTGCGATCACCATCCGCTGGACTTCGTTCGTTCCCTCCCCGATCTCCAGGATCTTTTGATCCCGGTAGAGCCGGGAGATCGCGAACTCGTCCATGTAGCCGTAGCCGCCGTGGACCTGCAGCGCCCAGTTGACGACGCGGTTCGACATCTCGCCCGAATAGAGCTTCGCGATTGCCGCCTCCTGGCCGAACGGGCGACCCTGGTCTTTCACCCAGGCGGCCTTGTAGACGAGGTTTCGCGCCGCCTCGATCTCGGTGGCCATGTCGGCGAGCCGAAACTGCACCGCCTGGAACCTGGCGATCGGCCGGCCGAACTGCTCGCGCTCCCGTGCGTAGGCGGCGGCGAGATCGTAGGCCCCCTGCGCAAGCCCGACCGCCATCGCGGCGACGGAGATCCGGCCGCCGTCGAGGATCTCGAGGAACTGATTGAACCCCTGGCCGCGCGGTCCGAGGAGGTTTTCCTCCGGCACGGCGCAGTCGCGAAACGAGAGCTCGCGGGTGTCGGAGGCGTGCCAGCCCATCTTCTCCATCGGACCCGAGATCTCGTAGCCGGTCGTCCCGTTCGGGACGATCAGGTTCGAGATCTCGTCCTCGTCGGTCCGCGCCGTGATCGTCACGCAGGCGGTGATGTCGGTGCCGGCGTTCGTGATGAAGATCTTGGAGCCGTTGACCACCCATTCGCCGTCCCGGAGTTCCGCCGTCGTGCGGGTGGCGCCGGCGTCCGAGCCCGCACCGGGCTCCGTCAGCCCAAATGCCGCGAGCCTCTGGCCGGAGGCAAGCTGCGGGAGCCATTCGCGCTTTTGCTGCTCGGTCCCGAAGTAGTAGATCGGGAGCGTTCCGAGCGAATGGTGGGCGGCGACCGTGATCGCGACCGAAGAGTCGATCCGGGTCAGCTCCTCGACGGCGAGCGCGTACGAGAGCGTGTCCGTGCCGCCGCCGCCGTACTCCTCGGGCACGGTCATTCCCATCAGGCCGAGCTCGGCCAGTTCGGCAACGATCTCGTACGGGAAGCGGTGATCACGGTCGAGCTCGGCCGCGGCCGGCTCGATGCGCGAGACCGCGAACTCGCGCACCGTGTCGCGGACGAGCTGCTGCTCCTGCGTCAGGTCGAAGTTCAACCGGGCGCGGCCAGTCTGTCGGCGAGCTCGCAGATCAGCCGTACGCCGTAGCCCGTGCCGCCTCGCTGCCACAGGTAGTCGTGGCGAGGCCAGGTGAAGAAGCCGGTTCCCGCCATGTCGATGTGCGCCCACGGCCCGTCGCCGGCGAACTCGTGCAGAAACTCGGCCGCAAGCACCGGCACGCCCTGCGAGCGAATGCTCGAGTTCTTCATGTCCGCGTAGTCGGAATCGACGTACCGCCGGTAGCGGGAGTGGAGCGGCCACGGCCAGGCGTGGTCGCCGCTCGCCTCGCCGGACTCGACAACGAGAGCTCTCCAGTCGGCCTCGTTCGCGAAGACGCCGGCGTAGAAGTCGCCGAGCGCCCGCTCCATCGCGCCGGTCAGCGTCGCGAAGTCGACGAGGTGGGTGGCGCCGAGCTGCCGCGCGTAGGGCAGGCAGTCCGCGAGCACGAGCCGACCCTCGGCATCGGTGTTGATGATCTCGATCGTCTTCCCGTTCATCGCCGTCAGGATGTCGCCTGGTCGATAACCGCCGCCGCCGATCGCGTTCTCGGTCGCGCCGACGACGGCGATCGCGCGCAGAGGACATTCGAGCTCCGCCAGCGCTCCCATCGCGGCGATCACCGCGCCACCGCCGGCCATGTCGCCTTTCATGTCTTCCATGTACGTCGCCTTCTTGATCGAGATCCCGCCCGTGTCGAAGGTGACCCCCTTGCCGACGAGGCCGAGCACCACCTCGCCCCGCGGTTCGGGCGGGTCGTAGCGCATGACGATCAGCCGGGCCGGGGTGTGGCTGGCCTGGGCAACCGCAGCGAAGGCGCCCATCCCGAGCGCTCGTATCTCGTCGAGGTCCGGCGCCTCGGCCGACAGCGTCGGGGAGCCCGACGCGGCGATCTCGGCGGCACGATCCGCGAGCCCGGTCGGTGTCAGCTCGTTGGGCGGAGCATTGGCGAGGTCGCGCGCCCGGTTCGCCCACTCGGCGACGATCCCGGCGCGCCGCGCGCCCTTAGCGACGGTGGCGTCCTCCGAGACGATGACGAGCCGCTCGAGCCGGTCTGCCGGAGGCGAGCTTTTCCATCGCCCTGGGTCGTAGGAGCCCAGCAGCGTTCCGTCGACGATCGCGCGCGCCTGCTCGGCGGGCGCGAGCGGGAGGGAGTCGTCGAGCAGCCAGGCGATCGTTCCCGCAAACCCGCGGGCCTCATGCGCGAGTGTCCCTGCTGCGGTTCGCAACGCGTCGGCGTCGACAGCCTCGCGGGCGCCGATGCCGGGGAGGGCTAGCCGGGAGGCCTTCAGCTGCTGTTCGACATGGACGAGCGGCGCCGTCTTCAGCTTGCCTGTGATCTCGTCCTGCTCCGCGAGCCGTGCGAGCAAACCGCCAAGGCGCTGGTCGAGGGCCGCAACCGACCCTGTCAGTCCATCGGCGTAGAGCAGCGGCGCGGCGAGGACGTCGGACTCGACGGACTCGGGCGATCCGGCTTGGACCTCGACCCGCATCGGGCCGCGATGCTATCCGACCTCCTCCGTAGCCTCCCCCATATGCGGGGCCGTCCTCAACTTCGGCGCCGTCGCGCCGATACAGGACTCATGGCGGCACCAGCTCTGCGGCGGTTGGTCTCTTCGCGCGCGTACTCCGCGCGGCAGCTCGACCTCGAAGCCCTCACGCAGCTCCACACGACCCTCGTGGACGAGCGCCAGGAGCTTCGCCGCCAGGGCGCGCCGGCCAAGGAGCTCGAGCACAACCGGCTCGCGATCGTGCAGTGCCAGTGGGAGCTCTCGCAGGCCCTGATCGAGCGGTACCTGCCGCCCGCGGCGGCTCCGAGCGCCGCGTAGTAGCTCCCAGCTTGTGATCTAGATCACACGATCGCTCGCTAGCCTGCACCAGGTGCGGGCCGAGCTTGACAAGCGGGCGATGACGGCCCTCTCGAGCGGCCATCTGGCGACCGACTTCGCAAACGGGGCTCTGCCTGCGCTGCTGCCGTTCTTCGTCGACAAGTTCGCGCTCTCGTACACGCTGGCGGCGGCGGTCATTCTCGCGTCGGCGGTTTCGTCCTCGATCGTGCAGCCGTTGTTCGGCCTCTGGTCCGACCGCCGAGGGGCGATCTGGCTGCTCCCGGGCGGAGTTGCGCTCGCGGGAATCGGGATCGCGCTGGCCGCTGTCGCGCCGAGCTACTGGCTCGTGCTCGTCTTCGTGGTCGTCTCCGGTCTGGGCGTCGCTGCCTTCCATCCCGAAGGCTCGAAGTTCGCGGCCTTCGCCGGCGGCAGCAGGCGGGCAAGCGCGATGTCGCTCTTCTCGATCGGCGGCAACCTGGGCTTCGCCCTCGGCCCGACGGTCGCGACCCCGCTCGTGCTCGCCTTCGGCCTCACCGGTGGGCTGCTGCTCTCCGTGCCCTGCCTTGCCGTCGCGCTTGCGTTGCTGCTGCTCGCGCCGTTCCTCGGCTCTTTCGCGCCGAAGCGGGGGAGACGCTGGGAAAGCGATGAGCCCGAGCGGATCGCGGCCCTCCTGCTCCTGCTCGCCGTGATTGCGTTTCGGAGCGTCGCGTGGTTCGGGCTGATCACCTTCGTGCCGCTGTGGGAGGTCTCGCTCGGGCACTCCAAGGCGCACGGGAACCACCTGCTGTCGCTGATGCTGCTCGCCGGCGGAATCGGCACCCTCGCGGCCGGACCGCTGGCCGATCGCTTCGGCCGCCGCCCGGTGCTGCTTGTCTGCTCCGCCGCGACTGCGCCGCTAACACTCGTCTTCGTGATCGTCGGCGGCGTGCCCGGCGCGATCGCTCTCGCCGGCGTCGGCGTTTCCGTGATTGCGACCTTCGGCGTGACCATGGTGATGAGCCAGGAGTACCTGCCGCGGCACATCGGCATGGCGTCCGGCCTGTCGATCGGGCTCTCGATCGGCCTCGGCGGCGTAGGAGCGGTCGTGCTCGGCGCCCTCGCCGACTCGATCGATCTGCGCACGGCGATGTATGTCGCCGCCGGCGCCGCGTTCGTTGCCTTCCTCCTGGCGACGCTCCTCCCCTCGTCGCGGCCGTCGCGGCGCCTCGCAGCCGAGCCTGTGGCGTCATGAGCTAGGCTCGCCGTCGTGGCGACCGAAAGCGCACGTGAGTTCTTCGACACCCTGGAGGCACGCGCCTCGAACTCGACAAAGGCAGCCGGCCTGAACGCCTCCTACCTGTTCGACATCGACGGCGCGGGCGAGTGGACTGTTCGTGTCGAGAACGGCAAGGTCAGCGTTCAGGAGGGAGCCGGCGAGGCCGACACGACGATCTCGGCCTCAGAGGACACGTTCGTGAAGATCATCAACGGCCAACAGAACCCCACCAGCGCGTTCATGATGGGGAAGCTGAAAGTGAGCGGCGACCTCGGCAATGCGATGAAGCTCCAGCAGCTGTTCTAAGTCTCCAGCAGCTGTTCTGACTCTTTAGTCGGCCAACTCGACGAGCACGGCGCCGCCCGCGACGCGGTCTCCTTCGGCCACGTGAATCGCTCGAACCACGGCTTCGTACGGAGCAACGACCGGGGTTTCCATCTTCATCGCCTCGAGCACGACGAGCGGCTGGCGCGCCTCGACCCGATCGCCCTCGGCGACGACGACGCGAATTACGGTGCCGGGCATCGGCGCAGTCAGCGAGCTCTGCTCTCCCGTCTGCCGGTGGTCGTGGAAGGCGGCGTCCGGATCAGGGATCGAAACGGGGGACGGAGCAGGAAGGTTGAGCCGCCAGGGGGTCGCCCACGGCGCTTGGGGCAGCCGGGCGGGAGCAGCCGAGAGCGGGGGGTATTCGATCAGGAACGCCGTAGTCGCAGCGCCGGCGCGAACGACGGGGTGCGAGACGAGCCAACGCAGGAACGGGAGGTTCGTGGTGACGCCCGCGACCTCCGTCTCGGCCAGACCCTCGCCCAGCCGATCGAGCGCCTCGGTCCTCGTGTCCCCCGAGGCGATCAGCTTCGCGATCATCGGGTCGTAGGCGACGCCAACCTCGTCACCCTCGGCGACGCCCGCGTCGACGCGGATCGAGCCCGGGAGGCGCAAGCGTTGGACAGTCCCGGTATGCGGTAGGAACTCGACGGGGTCCTCCGCGTACAGCCGGGCCTCGACGGCGTGCCGGCGGAGGGGCGCTCCGGGGTTGGGGATCTCCTCGTTGCGCGCGATCGCCAGCTGGAGCGAGACCAGGTCGAGCCCCGTTGCCTCCTCGGTGACCGGGTGTTCCACCTGGATCCGGCCGTTCAGCTCGAGGAAGTAGAAGGTGTCACCGTCGAGCAGGAACTCGACGGTGCCGAGGCTCCGATAGCCGATCTCCCGCGCGAACGCGACCGCGGCTGCGCCCATTCGCTCGCGCAGCACGGCGTCGACTGCGGGGGACGGCGCCTCTTCGAGCACCTTCTGGTGTCGCCGCTGAATCGAGCATTCGCGTTCTCCGAGCGAGTAGACGT
>DATFXA010000062.1:0-2203 GCA_035258645.1 Gaiellaceae bacterium | reverse complement strand
GACGGAGCAGAGCGCGATCGCGTACGCAGCCGCCCACGGGGTCCTGCTCGTCGCGGCGGCCGGAAACAGCGGCCTCAGCGGCAACCAGCCGAGCTATCCGGCGGCGCTGCTTCAGCCGCTCGGGTCGAGCGGCCAGGAGGGCATCGGCCTCGCCGTCGGCGCATCGACCCTCACCGGTTCGCGAGCTTCATTTTCGAACTACGGGTCGTACATCTCCCTGGCCGCGCCGGGCGAGAACGTCTTCGGCGCGATCTCTTCGAGCGCCGATCCGCGCTCCTGGCCTCACCAGAACCTTCCCGGCTCGGTCGCCGGCCTCTACGGCTACGGGAGCGGGACGTCGTACTCCTCGCCCGAGGTTGCCGGCGCGGCGGCGCTCGTCTGGGCGGCAAATCCCGCTCTTCCTGCGGCGGGCGTCGCGGAGATCCTGAAGCAGTCGGCTTCGGGACACGGCGGCTGGAACCACGACACCGGCTACGGCAACCTCGACGTCGCTGCGGCGGTCGCGAGGGCCCAGGGCACGAACGTGGCCGTGCCCAGCGTCGACCTCGGCGCGGTGAAGGTCGGCCTCCGCGCCTTGCCCGCACGCGGGAAGCAGACCCGTCTCTCGGGCCTCTTCGCTCCCGCGAGCAAGACCGTCTCCCGGGCCGGGCGCAGGCTCGTCCTGGAGTCGTTCGACGATCGCACCTGGCATCGCTTCGCGACGGCGACGACGGGCAAAGCGGGCGTCGCGACGTGGACGCTGGCCCTCCGCCGCGGCAGCTACCGCATCCGGGCGAGCTTCGCCGGCGCGCACGACCTGGCGCCTGCGACGAGCCGTTCGGTGACGCTCCGGGTTCGCTAGCCCTCGACGCGCTCGATGCGCGCCCCGAGTGAACGCAATCTCTCATCGATCCGCTCGTAGCCGCGGTCGATCTCGCCGACGTTGCCGATCGTAGAGGTGCCTTCGGCGCAGAGGCTCGCGATCAGCATCGCCATGCCGGCCCTGATGTCGGGACTTGCCATCCGCTGGCCGAACAGCCTCGCGGGGCCGGTGACGACCGCGCGGTGCGGGTCACAGAGGATGATCCGCGCGCCCATCGAGACGAGCTTGTCGACGAAGAACAGCCGGTTTTCGAACATCTTCTCGAAGATCAGCACGGTGCCTCGGGCCTGGGTCGCGACCGCGAGCGCGATCGAGGTCAGGTCGGCAGGGAAGGCAGGCCACGGGCCGTCCTCGATCTTCGGGATCTGGCCTCCGAGATCGTCCTTGATCACCAGTTCCTGGCCGGGCGGCACGCGCAAGGTCGCTCCGTCGAGCTCGACCTGAATGCCGAGCCGCTCGAACGAAGGCAGGATCGGCGCCAGGTCCTCGGGGACGACGTCGTCGATCGTCACGTCGCCCGAGGTGACGGCGGCGAGGCCGATGAAGCTCGCGACCTCGACGTGCTCGCAGGCGATCCGCCACTCGCCTCCGCCCAGCCGTCGGACGCCCCGGACGGTGAGGACGTTGGAGCCGATTCCATCGATCTCGGCGCCGAGCGAGCGGAGGAAGCGGCAGAGATCCTGGACGTGCGGCTCGCAGGCCGCGTTGCCGATCACGGTCTCGCCCTCGGCGAGCGAGGCCGCCATGACGGCGTTCTCTGTCGCCATCACGCTGGCCTCATCGAGGAAGATCCGCCTGCCGCGGAGAGCATTCGTTTGCATCTCGTAGCCGCCGTTGATTTCGATGCTCGCGCCGAGCTCGGCGAGCGCGTGGATGTGCGGATCGAGCCTGCGGCGGCCGATCACGTCGCCGCCCGGCGGCGGGACCGAGGCGCGGCCGACCCGCGCGAGCAGCGGCCCGGCGAGCAGGAACGACGCGCGGATGCGCCTCGCGAGCTCGTGGTCCACCTCTGTGGTGATGATGTCCGCCGCGTGCACTCGCACCTCATTCGGTCCCGTCCAGTCGGCGTCCGCCCCGAGGTGCGCGAGCAGCTCGACCATGGTCTCGACGTCACGGATTCGTGGAACGTTGGTCAGGGTCACCGGCTCGTCGGTGAGCAGGCACCCCGCGAGGATCGGTAGCGCTCCGTTCTTGTTCCCGGACGCGGTAATGCGACCGTTCAAGGGCTGGGAGCCCTCGATCACGAACGTTTCCATGAGCGCGTCGGCGACAGCGGTCGACGGCATCGGTGGGGCTATCGTACTGACCCGTGAAGACGACGCGGGACGAGGCCTGGGAGAC
>DATFXA010000061.1:0-4581 GCA_035258645.1 Gaiellaceae bacterium | reverse complement strand
CGAGGAGCCGGACACGATCGAGGACGTCTACGAGCCCTACCTGCTCCAGTTGGGCTTCATCCAGCGAACGCCACGCGGCCGGATCGTCACGAAGCTCGGACGTGCCCACGTCGGCGCGCCGGCCGAGAAAGACGCCGGCCGACTCTTTTAGCGGGTGGAGTTCGACAGCTACACGATCGTGCTGCTGACGCTGCGGCCCGATGCGCCCGAGCTCGACGAAGAAGCCGCTGCGGCCCTCCAGGACGCCCACATGGCGCACCTGGCCGATCTGCACGACGGCGGCTACCTGCTCGCCGCCGGACCGCTCTCCGACGAGAAGTTCCGCGGACTCTCGATCCTGGATGTCGACCCGGAACGCGCGCGCGAGCTCAAAGAGCAGGATCCAGCGGTCAAGATCGGCCGCTTGGCCGTCAAGGCGATTCCCTGGATCGTGCCCGCCGGCGCGATCAGCTTCTCTCGAACTCGGTTCCCACGCTCGATCGCCGAAGCCGACACGGACTGAAGCTCAGCCGGCGAGGGCACGGCCCAAGACCGTCGCGGCGATCCGAGAAGTCGGGAAACCGTCCAGGCGGCTAGCGCCTGAACTGCAGCTCGTGCCAGGAGGGGATCGGCGCCACCTCGAGCAGGGCACGGTCGCCACGCCGCGGGTCGACGTAGGCGAACTCCCCCGTTTCGTCCTCCCAGGCGACCTCGAGCCGACCGTCTTTGACCCAGTGGTCGAGCCAGGCGCCGCGGAAGACGAGCTTCCGCAGCCAGTAGACGAGTGACTCGCCGCTGACCAGCGAGAGCTGCTCCCAGTGTCGGACGAGGTAGATCCCGAGGCCACTCCTAGGCTCGGCAATCCTGCCGTCCGCGGTCAGCTCGACCAGGTCGGCGGTCTCGTCCTCATCGAGGTCGTTGCCCTCGACGAGCCCGAGCTTGACCGCGGCCGCGGTCACGCGCTGCTCGAAGTCGAAGGCGTTGAAGCTAAAGCGAAAGCCAAGGAACTCGACGACGTAATCGTCACCCGACGAGTAGCTCGGCTCCGGCACGAAGAGAGGATAACCGTGGCTAAAGTCGTCAATCATGAGCGCCAGAGCAGCGGCCATCTCAGGTGTCGTCGTAGGCGTGCTTGTCCTCCTCGTGGCGTGGCTGTTCGACATCTCCGTTAGCCACGTCACCCTGCTCGCGCCCGTCGTCGTGCTCGTTGCGGCCGCGGTCGCCGGGCTCGCGGTGTTCTGGTACAAGGCCGCCGCTGCATCCCTCCGGGAAGCCAAGCACCCGCGTCTGATCGTCGGCGGAGCCGCTGCGATCGTGGTGCTCGGGATCGTGCTGACGGTGCTCGGCGTCGAGCTTCCGCGCGAATAAGAAACAGCTCTATGACGAAAGTGCGCCGGTTGCTGGCGGCGCCGGCAATTCCAGCCCCAGGATGAGAATCCCGCCCTCGTTCCGTCCGGAGCGCTCCCTAGCGTGGACTGCCCGTGAACGAGGGAACCTGGACGATCGAGCCCTGTGCGCGCGAAGCCGTCGCGGCGCTGTCACGCGAGCTCTCGCTCAGCCCGACGACGGCGGCCGTGCTGGTTCGCCGGGGGTACGGCGACGTCGCGCGAGCGCGAGCGTTCCTCGAAGGAGCGCTGCCGGTGCACGATCCGATCGTCCTCGGAGACATGGCCGCGGCCTGTGACGCGATCCGCGCCGCGGTCGCGGGAGGTCGCCGGATCTGCGTACACGGCGACTACGACGCCGACGGGATCTGCGCGACGGCCCTCGCCGTCCTGATTCTGCGCGAGCTCGGCGCCGAGGCCGACTGGCACCTGCCAAGCCGGTTCGACGAGGGGTACGGCGTCCGCGGCGAGACGCTCTCGCGGCTGGCCGCGGACGGCTGCGGCCTCGTCCTGACGGTCGATTGCGGGGTCACGGCGACCGCCGAGGTTGCGGCTGCCAAGGCGCTTGGCCTGGAGATCGTCGTCAGCGACCATCACCGCCCGGCCGAGGAGCTCCCGGACTGCCCGCTCGTCGGGCCGTACCGCGACTCCGCCTACCCGTTCGGCGAGCTGTGTGGCACCGGGGTCGTCTTCAAGCTCGGCCAGGCGCTCCTCGGCGCGGAGTCGGAGGAGCTGTTACGGCATCTGGATCTCGTCGGCATCGCGACGATCGCCGACGTCGTCCCGCTCGTGGACGAGAACCGAGGCCTGGCGATCGCAGGGCTGCGGGCACTGGCGACCACTCAGAAGCCGGGCCTGCGGGAGCTGATGAAGGTCGCGCGGCTCGATCCCGCGGCTGCCGATGCCGCCGCCGTCGGCTTCCGCCTGGCGCCGCGGCTGAACGCCGCCGGGCGGCTCGGCCATCCGGAGGCGGCCCTGGAGCTGCTCCTGACCGACGACCGTGAGCAGGCGGCCAGGCTCGCTCACCGCCTGGACGAGCTCAACCGCGACCGGCAGACCGTCGAGGAGCGGATGCTCCGGGAGGCGATCGAGGAGATCGAGTCCTGGCCCGAGGCGAAGCAGCGGCGGCGCGGCTACGTCCTCGCGCACGACGAGTGGCACGAGGGCGTGATCGGCATCGTTGCCTCCCGGCTGGTCGAGCGCTACCACCGGCCGGTCGTCCTGATCGCGGGCGGAGAGCGCGAGTGGAAGGGCTCGGGCCGCTCGACCGGGAGCTTCGACCTCCACGGAGGCCTTGCGGCCTGCTCGGACGAGCTGGTCCGGTTCGGCGGCCATCGCGCGGCGGCCGGGCTCTCGATCGAGCCCGCCCGGGTCGAGGCCTTTGCGTCGGCCTTCGCCGCGCACGCCGACGCGAACCTGCCTGAAGAGCAGCTCCGGCCGCGGACTGTGGTCGATGCGCTCGTACACGGCTCCGAGCTGACGCTCGACCTCTGTACGGAGCTAGCCCGACTCGCCCCCTTTGGGCTCGGCAACCCGGGCGTCACGCTGCTCGTGGCCGGCTGCGAGCTCAGCGATGTCGCGCCGGTCGGCGACGGCAAGCACCTCCGCTTCCGCGTCAAGGACGGCGCGCGGGATGCGGGCAGCGCGATTGCGTTCGGCTTCGGCCGCCAGCTCGATCGTCTTCGCCAGGAGCTGCAGTTCGACGTCGCCTTCCGGCTCGAGGAAAACCGCTGGAACGGCACCGTTGCGCCGCAACTCGTGGTCAAGCGAGTGTTCGACGGCGAGCCGCGTTACCGCGAGCTGCGCGCCTGGCTGGCCGATCTGTGGCGCGAGGGCGCCGGCGCTTGGCCGCCCGAAGCTGCGGCGGTCTTCGCCGAGCTCGAGCTTCGCGAAGGCGAGTCAGGCCGCCGCCACTTGCTGGAATCGCCCGCATTCCGCGCTCTGCTCGACGAGCCGCCGAGGCTGGCTGAGGCTGCGTAGCGCAGGGAAGGGGTGACAAAGCCCGGGAGTACACTTTTTCCATGACGGTCCTCGAAGCAGGCGAGAAACACCAGGAGCTGCTCGACGAGCTGCTTTCCGACGTCGAGGCCTACAACCCCGAGGTCGACCGGGAGCTGGTCGCGCGGGCCTTTCGCTTCGCCGCCGACGCGCACGAGGGGCAGCAGCGTCGCTCGGGCGAGCCCTTCATCCGCCATCCTTGGGGCGCTGCCAAGATCCTCGCCGACCTCCGGCAGGACGAGCAGACGATCGCGGCCGCGCTCCTTCACGATGTCGTCGAGGACACGGGAACCGAGATCGACGAGGTCCGGAGCGAGTTCGGCGACGAGATCGCTCAGCTCGTCGAGGGCGTCACCAAGCTGACCCGGATTCACTTCCAGAGCCGCGAGCAGGCCGAGGCGGAGAACTACCGCAAGATGATCGCTGCGATGGTCGGCGACGAGCGCGTGATCTTGATCAAGCTCGCCGACCGCCTCCACAACATGAGGACGATCGAGTACCTGGGCAAGCAGAAGCAGCTGCAGAAGGCGAGGGAGACGCTCGAGGTCTACGCGCCGCTCGCGCACCGGCTCGGCATCCACAAGCTCAAGTGGGAGCTCGAAGACCTCGCCTTCGAGACCCTGCATCCCCGCAAGTACGAGGAGATCAAGACGATGGTCGCCGAACGGCGGACCGATCGTGAAGAGCACGTCTCCCAGGCGTCGGCAACCCTGCAGCTCGAGCTCGACAAGGTCGACATCCCCGCCGAGATCTCGGGCCGGGCGAAGCACTTCTACTCGATCTACGACAAGATGGCCAAGAAGGGACGCGAGTTCAACGAGATCTACGACCTGACCGCGATGCGGGTGATCGTCGAGCGGTCGGGCGATGAGGGAACGCGGGACTGCTACGGCGCGCTCGGCCTGATCCACGCGCTCTGGAAGCCGATGCCGGGACGGTTCAAGGACTACATCGCGATGCCGAAGTTCAACGCGTACCGCTCGCTGCACACGACCGTGATCGGGCCCGAGGGCCGACCGCTCGAGATCCAGGTGCGGACGCGGGACATGCACGAGATCGCCGAGCTCGGCGTTGCCGCGCACTGGCTGTACAAGCGCGGCAAGCGTGACCCGCAATGGACGGCGTGGGCCAAGCAGCTGATGGAGTCGCAGGCCGACGAGGCCGATCCGCGGGAGTTCATGAAGACCTTCCGAACCGACCTCTTCGACGAGGAGGTGTA
>DATFXA010000060.1:0-2145 GCA_035258645.1 Gaiellaceae bacterium | reverse complement strand
CTCGAGTCGCCGACGGTGCCCGGCCGGCGCCGCCGTGACGGACGCAAGGTTGAGGGGATGAGTACCGAAGAGCTCGAGAAGCTGGTGATCACGCTCGAGGAAGAGATGTTCACGGCTGCCGAGGAACTGCGGTTCGAGTACGCGGCCAAGCTTCGGGACGAGATCAAGGAGCTGCGCCGCGAGCTGCTCGCGGCGGCGCCGGCGACATGACGATCGCCTTCATCATCGGGATCCTGATCTGGGGTTTCATCATCGGCGGCCTGGCCCGCTTCGCGGTCCCGGGACCGGACCCGATGCCGATCTGGATGACGACGGCGATCGGGATCGGCGGCTCCCTGATCGGCGGCATTCTCTCACGGCTCGTCTTCGGCACTCCGGCGAGTTTCTTCTTTGCGTTCCTCGGCGCAGTGCTGCTTGTGATCGCCTACCGCAAGTACGTCCAGCACCGGCCGATCTCGGGGCCGGGCGCGCGGCAGCCGCCTGCGCGCTAACGAGGTTCCGGCTCGAGCGGCCTGTCGCCGCGGGGGAACTGTCGGAGGCCTATGAGGCCCCAGTCGTCCTCGCGCCAGACGTAGGTCTCGACCACGAGCTGCCGGTCGTGCACGTCGTAGACGTGGAGGCCACGCGCCTCGCCGCGACGCTCGGGCCGCGGCTGTCCGAGACCGGGCGCGATCGAGATCGTCGCTCCCCGCAAGCCGCTGGGGGCGACCTCGAATTCGTGCCGCTCGGAGACCGCCGCCTGGTGGATGTGCCCGGCGAGAATCAGCTCGGCTCCCGCGTCTACAAGGGCGGCAAGGACGTGGCTTCGCCGCGCGACTGGTTTCTTCCGCGAGCGCCAGGGTGCGCCGATCAGGTGGTGGTGGAGGACGACGACCTTCAAAGCGCGTTCCGGCGCGGCGTTCAGCAGCTCGGCGGCCCGCCGCAGCTGTCCGGCGCCGACACCTCCCGACTGGTGTCTCCAGGGCCGCACCGAGTTGAGACCGACGACGAAGTGATGCTCGTCGCGGTAGACGGGCTCGGTCGTCTGCCAGTGCCGCTCGAACTCGCGGAACGGATGCGTCAGCCGCGCGGGGAACGTCGCGGGGATGTCGTGGTTGCCCGGGACGACGACGAGCGACCGCCCGAAGCCCTTGAGAAACGCCGCGGCGCGGTCATGCTGGTCGGGCCGGCCGCGGTGGGTCAGGTCGCCGCTGACCACGATCAGTTCGGGGTCGATGCGGTCGATCAACGCCCCCAACGCGGCCTCGACCCGGGGCTCCTCGACGGCGCCGACGTGCAGGTCAGAGAGGTGGAGGAGCCTTGCGGGCACCGGCGAAGGAGGCTAGTACACTGAATTACGTGCCCGACGAATCCACCGAGATCTTCGACGATCTCTATCTCGGCTTGCGCGCGGGCGGCGCGATGCGCAAGCAGCGCCGGGGCGAGCCCCTGACTGACGAGGAGCAGGAAGCCCTCGGTCGCTGGCAGCGTCTTTCCACCTGGCGCAAGGTCGCGGCGGTTGGCGCTTTCGGTGTCGGGACGTTCGGATTGGGGTTCACGCTCGGCGGGCTGGTCTTCGGCCGCTGGCGCAAGGCCTAGAGGATCCCGCACCCGCGCGGCGAAGCCGCGCGCGTGCGTACGCAATCCGGCGAGCGGGTCTACCTCGATTCCAGGCGCCATGGCATCGTGCTCGTTCCCGCGCTCCTTCGAGCCTTTCTGCTGGCCGGGATCGGAGGCTTTCTCTTCTCGCTTCCCTCCCCGGCGCTGGTCGTGGGCGCCGGGCTGGTCGTGCTCGCCGCGCTGCTCGCGCTCCGCGCGGTCTGGAGGTGGGAGCGGACGCACGTGATCATGACCGACGACCGGTTGGCACTCGTTCGCGGCACGCTTCGCCGTCGAACTGCCTCCGTGCGGCTGGAACGCGTCGGCGCGGTCGAGGTCGACCAGACCCTGCCCGGGCGGCTGCTCGGCTACGGAACGCTGATCGCCGGCCCGCTCGAGATCACGTATGTGCCTCAGCCGCGGAGCGTCTACGCACTCGGCGAGAGCCGCTCCCCCTAGCCTTCGTCGCGTGATCGAAGTCGAGCACTTGACCAAGCGGTATCGCCGCGCGAAGGCGGTCGACGATCTCAGCTTCAGCGTCCCGCGGGGGAGGATCACGGGCTTCCT
>DATFXA010000059.1:0-7652 GCA_035258645.1 Gaiellaceae bacterium | reverse complement strand
CCGCCGCTCGCTCACGACCGTGCGGACCGTGCTCGAGGCGCACGGCGCGACGATTGAGCAGCGTGCCGACGACCAAGTGCTGGCGGTCTTCGGCGTACCCATCTCGCACGAGGACGATCCGCTCCGTGCCGCCGGCGGAGCACTCGAGCTGGTGGCCGAGCTCGCCCCGAAGGCGGCCGTGAACGAGCAGCAGCCGATTGAGTTGCGCGTGGGGATCGACACCGGCGAGGTCTTGGCAGGCGCGGACGAAGCCGGCCATGGGTTCGTCGCGGGTCCGGCGATTACGCATGCGAAGCGGCTCCAACAGCTGGCGGCCGGCGGCGAGATCCTGGCCGGGGCGGCAACGGTCCAGCTTCTCGGCGATTCAGTTATGGCCGAGGCGGCAAACCCCGGGCGAACCGACGCCTTCCGGATCCTCAATGTGGTCGAAGGGGTGCCGATGCTCGCGCGACATCTCGAAGCACCCCTTGTCGGACGCCGCAGGGAGCTCGCGGCGCTCCGCGAAGCCTTCGAACGCACCGCACGGGACCGAAGATGCAGTCTTCAGCTGATCGTCGGAGAAGCCGGGATCGGCAAGACACGGCTTGCGACCGAGTTGACGACGGCGCTCGACCGCACCGCCACCATCCTCAGCGGACGCTGCGTCTCGTACGGGCAGGGAGCGACGTTCCTGCCGGTGGGTGAGATCGTCGGCGAGGTCCAGGCTCGGACCGACCTCCGAGCGCTGTTCGCCGGCGATCAGAACGGCGAGCTGATCGTGGCAAGGCTTGCCGAGCTGACGGTAGAGGAGAACGGCGCAAGCTCGAGCAGCGAGGCATTCTGGGCCGTTCGCCGCCTCTTCGAGACCCTCGCCGACGAGCAACCGGTCTTGGTCGTCCTCGAGGACCTTCACTGGGCCGAACCCACCCTCCTCGACCTCATCGAGTACGTCACAGAGCAACTGACCGCGGGATCGGTTCTGCTGCTCGGGCTCGCGCGGCCAGAGCTTCTCGACAAGCGGCCGGAATGGGAGCATGTGAATACGACGAGACTCGCCCCGCTTTCGAGCGAAGAAGGCGAGGCGCTCATCGACAACCTCGCTGAGGTTCCCGCAACGATGCGCGCTCAGATCGTGCGCACAGCGGGAGGCAATCCGCTATTCCTCGAGCAGCTCCTGGCGCACACCGCCGAGAGCGGCGAATCTGAGACGCTGCCCCCGTCCCTCGAACTCCTTCTCGCAAGCCGTCTCGACCGGCTCGCCACAGAAGAGCTCGCCGCCCTGCAGCGCGCGGCCGTCGTGGGACGGGAGTTTCCGCAAGCGGCCGTCGCGCACCTTTCGGCCGAAGGGGGAACAGTCGTATATGCGAGCCTCGCGGCGTTGGTTCGCAAGGGTCTCGTCCAGGAGGCGGGCCCAGAGCTGCGGCGCGACGGTGTGTACCGATTCCAGCACGCCCTCATCCGCGAGGCTGCGTACGCAACGCTGCCGAAGACGCAGCGCGCGGAATTGCACGAAAGCTTCGCGCGTTGGCTCGATGCTCATCCGACGGGCTCGGATGAGCTCGTCGGCTTCCATCTGGAGCAGGCACACCGCTACCTGGACGAGCTGCACGTCCGCGACGCGTCGGCCCTGGGACTCGGCGTCGAGGCCGGGGAGCGCTTGGCAGCTGCTGGGCTTCGCTCCGCAAAGCGTGGCGATCTGCCCGCGGCAGCAGACCTGCTCGGCCGCGCCTCGTCGCTCTTGGACCCGCACGAAGTTGCGCGACGCGATCTGCTCACGGAACT
Organism: Gaiellaceae bacterium; assembly: GCA_035258645.1. Lineage (GTDB taxonomy): Bacteria > Actinomycetota > Thermoleophilia > Gaiellales > Gaiellaceae > 13-2-20CM-68-14. Next base: position 5,891 of record DATFXA010000059.1, on the reverse strand, counting down.
CGCATTGGTTCTCTGGAGGAGCGGCGAGGTCGCATCCGCAGAGCAAACGGTCGCGACGTCCCTGGAAACCGCTCTTGCCGGGCATGACGAGCGCGCCGAGCTGCGCGCGCGCATCGAGTTGGCCAACCTCACGCTCGCTCGTGCTGCGGAAGGTAGTGCCGACGAGCTTGTGTCCCTTGCCTCGCAGGCGATCCCCACTTTCGAGCGCCTGGGAGACGACCGGGCGCTTGCCCGGGCCTGGTTCGCTCTCGCAACCGTCCACGGAAGCTTCCACTGCAGGTATCAGCGGTCGACCGAGGCGGCGGGACGTGCTCTTGGCCACTTCCGCCGATCCGGCTGGCCGCTCGCCCCGTGCCTGCAGGACCTCGCGGCAGGGCTCTACTACGGCCCGACACCTGTCCTGGAGGCGATCTCGCGGTGCGAAGCGCTGCTGGAGGAGGCCGACCGCGGCGGTCAGGCTCACATCCTCACGTTCCTGGCGGGGCTCGAAGCAATGGGCGAGCGGTTCGACTCTGCCCGGGAGCTCACATCGACGGCGCGCTCGATTTACGACGAGCTCGCCTGGACCTTGAACCTCGCGACCAACTACGCCCCGCTCGCGGCAGACATCGAGTTTCTCGCTGGGAATTTCCCCGAGGCGGAATTCCTCCTTCGCGAGAGCTGCCGCACGCTCGAAGCCTCAGGCGAGGAGGCGAGACTTGCAACCCAGGCGGCCCAGCTCGGCGAGGCGATTCAAGCTCAAGGACTCCACGCCGAGGCCCTCCGCTGGTCAGAGATCGCCGAAGGCTGCGCCGTCCGCGACGACACGGGAGCGCAGTTCTCGTGGCGGGCTCTTCGCGCCAAGGCCCTCGCCCACCAAGGCGCGTTTTCCGAGGCCCAGCGTATGGCGCAAGACGCGGTGGCCCTCGCCGCCACGACCGACTCGGTCAACCAGCACGCGCAGGTTCTGCTCGGCCTCGCGGACGTTCTTCGTCTGGCCGGCCACGCGGAACAAGGGACGAGGGCGGTCGAAGACGCGCTCCGGTTGCTCGACGAGAAAGGGAACCTTCCAGCCGGGCGCCAAGCACGCACGCGCTTGGCCGAGTCCTCGCGCACATAGACGAGCTTGCACAGCACGGGAAACCCTTCCGGGTTTCTCCGTGCTTCGTTTGGAGTGCTCTTCTCACTTGGTCCGGCCAACGGGAACCCCGCCGCCGCCGCCGACGTTCTGCGCGAGGCCGGCCGCGGGCGTCGCCGCCGCGAGCACTCCAAGCACGAGGCCGCTGGTGATAAGCCGGCGCAAGCTCGCCTTGGAGAGCATCTTCGTCACCTCCTTCGGTCGATTGATCACGGCATCGACGCTAGGTCTCGGGGCACGCAGATCGCCTCGGGCGAATCCCCCTGCCGGATTGGGGATCTCCCTCCGGTGGTCCCCAGCGCCATGGCGTCCCCCTCTACAGACGGCGGACGGCGCCGTTGGAGCGAGAGTTACGCCGGGCTTAGTGCCGGGACTTCTGTGAGAGCGCCCTCGCTCGAGAGCAGATGAGCGAGCTCTGTCCGCGAGCGCACGTCGAGCTTGCGGTAGACGTGGCCAAGGTGCGTCTCGATCGTCTTCGGACTCAGGAAGAGGGCCGCGCCCGCCTCTTTATTCGTAGCTCCCCGCGCGACGACGAGCGCGATTTGAAGCTCCTGCGGGGTCAGGCGCTCGGCGGCGAAGGGGTCGCGGCGGGTCGCCGACCCTCCGCTCGCGGCGAGCTCCGACCTCGCGCGCTCCTTCCAGGGGGCTGCGCCCAGACGCTCGAAGGTCTGTACCGCTTCGCGAAGCGGCGCTCGCGCGTCGGCGCGGCGCCGGGCGCGCCGAAGGCGTTCGCCATAGCACAGTTCTGTGCGCGCCCGTTCGAACGGAGTCGGCGTTCGGCGATGGAGCTCGAGCCCACGCTGGAACTCGCGCTCGAAATCCTCATCCGCTGCCAGCAGCCCGCGGCACCGTGCGGCCGCGGCCAACGCCCAGGTGCGGTCGGTCTTGTGCGCGAGCCGTTCAAACTCGATCAGAGCGAGCTCTGCCTCTTCCTCGAGTCCCATCCGGACGTACGTCTCGATCAGGTCGGGCGCCCACTGGATCACGCCCGGCTCCTGTAGCCCGTGCTCACCGACACGACGGACGAGCTGCTCGAGCTGGACCCGCGCCTCCTCGGCGTGGCCCAACCCCAGTTCGAGGAGACCGAGGCTGGAGCCCGAGAAGGCGACAACCGCACCGACCTGCGGATAGGAGATCTCCAACGCTTGAGCGGAGTGCGCCCGGCAATCCTCTTCTCGACCTTGAGCTGCCTCGAGTCGCGAAAGGAGGCCGAGGCTGAAGCCAAGCGTCGTCGTCTGATGAGTCTCGTCGGCCAGCCGAACCGCTTCGGTGGCCGCAGCGTAAGCCGCCGCCCAATTGCCGGTGCGGAACTCGAGATCCGAGAACACCGACAGGGCGTAAGGAAGGGCGCCGAGAACGCTCTCGGCGCGTGCGCTATCGATGGTCCGAGTGAGCGCTTGGCGCGCCATGTCGTACTGCTCGAACCAGAGCAGCACGTGCCCGTCGGGGCGGAACGGCTGGTAGAGGCCCGAAGACGAGTCGATCGACTCGAGCAGGCTCAGATATCCGGCGAACAGTGGCACCGCCCGGACCGCTTCGCCGCTCAATACCAGGGCGATACCGAGGACCGCCTTCGCAAGCGTCTCGGCAACCCCACCGGCTCGAGTGCCTGCCTCGCAGGCCTTCGTCGCGGTGTCGAGGCCCGACTTGATATCCGCAGCCACAAAGCAGGCCCAGGCGGCGTCGGTCAGCATCCTCGCCGCTCTGTCGGCGTCGAGATCTTCGATCCTCGCCGCCTCGGCCGCCAGCAGCGTTTGTGCCTCCTCGGGCGAGCCCTGCCACATCTCGATGACGCCACGTAGGTGTTGGATCCGCGCCCGAAGCCGTGCGTCGTCGACCTGGTCGAGAGCCGCATCGAGCAGCTGCAGGGCGTGGTCGACACGACCGACGAGCCAGGTATCGGCGGCAGCCGCACGCAGGCGTCGTGCGCTTTCTGCGCCCTGGGTCCCGAGTGTCGCGGCCCGCTCGAAGGCGCTAGCGGCCTCGGCGTGTCCGCCGCGCCCCTTCGCAGCGCGCGCCGCTTCCTCGAGAGCGGCAGCCGCGGACTCATCTTGCCCCGGAGCGGCCGCCGCCAGATGCCACGCGCGCCGTTCGATCTCTTGCGCGTTCCCAATCGCGTCGGCAAGCGCTTGGTGGGCGGCCCGGCGGCTGACGCTTGAAGCAGCTTTATAGAGCGCCGCCCTCAGCAGGTGGTGTCGAAACTCGAGTCTGTCCGCGGCGACAGAGACCAACGTGGCCTCTTCGGCCGGCTGGAGCGACCCCGGGTCCAGTCCGAGGGCGCGCAGCGCGACCGTAATCGTGTCCAAATCTCCTGAGTCGCTTGCGGCGGCCACAACCAGTGCCTCGCGGCAGTCTCGAGGCAAGGACTCCGCCTGGCGCAGGAAGGCATGCTCGACCGTCGTCGCACCTGGAAGTTCCTCGTCGAGTGGCTCCTTGCCGGCCAGTTGTTCAGGCTCGAGTGCGGCAGGAATCTCAACCAGCGCCAGCGGGTTCCCGGCAGCCGCGAAGAGAAGGCGCTCGGCTACTGCTGGAGCAGGTTCCGCTTTGGCGCGAGCGGTAAGCAGCGCGTGGGCCGCCTCCTCGTGAAGCGACTCCAAGCGGAGCTCTGGCAGTTCCGCGCGATCGAACATGGTCGGATAGCCGTCCAGCACGACGAACAGCAAGGCGACACCGTCCGCCTCGAGCCGACGCGCGGCGAAGAGCAACGCCTCGGTCGTCGAAAAGTCGAGCCACTGAGCATTGTCTGCGATCACGAGCAGGGGCCTCTGCTCGGCGGCAGCCGCGATCAGGCTGAGTGTCGCCGCGCAGATTGCGAAGCGCTCGATCGAAACCGGCGGTCCCACTGCGAATGCGGCCGCCAGAGCTGCCGACTGACTAGGCGGAATTTCCTGGAGCCGGCCGAGAATCGGTGCCAGCAAGTCCGCCAAGCCCGAGAAGGCGAGCTCGGACTCGGTCTGGACGCCGCACGCGCGGAGCACCGTCATTCCGTCTGCTTGTCGGGCAGCGTACGCACACAGCGCGCTCTTGCCGATGCCCGCCTCGCCGCGGAGGACGAGCGCGTCGCTTTGGCCCGCTCGCGCGTGAGCGAGCAGTTGATCGACCCGCTCGCATTCTCTCGAACGCCCGAAAAGCATCGCTCAGATCGTACGAGGCGTACGTCACGAGCACGAGGGGGATCCCCCGATTCCGGAACGGCAATTGCCCGACGCCAACGGGAAGGCAAGCGACCTACCGTCCGGTGCATGAACCCCAGCCCAATCACCCACCAGCACCCGAGCGCTTCGTCGGTTATCGAAGGTGAGTCGCCGGCGCCACGCTGGCAGGTGCGCGAAACGCTTATCGCCGAGATCGCGCGATACCTCGAGGCCGTCGACTGTTTCCGCGCACTGGACTGCGAGCCGTCTTGGCGTATCGATCGAGCATGGTGACTTCGTCTCTGTACGGCACGGCCGCGGTTGGCTCTGGCACTTCGCTTGACCGATTACCGGTCACCCGTTAGCGGCACGTTAGAGGCCGCTGCCAGCGTCCGATCAGAAGCTGCATCGAGAGAGGAGGTGCATACACATGGTGGCTTCTGTGACCACACATCTACGACGCAACCTCATCGCCTACCTCGCCCTGCTGTTCGCTCTAAGCGGGACCTCGTACGCCGCGGCGACGAAGTTGCTCCCGGCAAACAGCGTCGGCACCAAGCAGGTAATCGACCACTCGCTGCTGAAGGTGGACTTCAAGGCTGGCCAGCTGCCGCGTGGCGCCCGCGGACCCACGGGACTTACGGGACTAACCGGGGCGGCCGGGCCTTCCGGGCCGGCCGGCCCAGGCGGAGCGCAAGGCCCGCCCGGACCCGTCTCGCTGGCCTACGTCGCGTCTCCGGACACGCCGTTGCCGAACGGCACCCAGCAGGAGGCGTTCGTCGACTGTCCGGCCGGGATGGTCGTTACCGGCGGCGGCGCGTTTACTCCGTCGCTGAGCACGGCTGTGACCGTCAACAGCTCAGGGATTAGTTCATCGACGGGCTCATCCCCAGACGAATGGGCCGTCTCTATGAACAACACAAGCGGTAGCGATACGACCTTCAACGCCGAGGCGATTTGCACGGCTCCAACGAACATCTCGGCAGGCTCGAGCTCGTTGGGCCGGGTGTTGAGCCCTGAGCACAAGTAGTCGAGGGCGGCGGCGGCGGGTTTCTTCGGAACTCGCCGTCGCATCCTCGCCGATCGGGCCCTCTCGAACGCACTGATCGCCGTTCCTTCGGGTGCATCGACTTCTCTGGAACCGCTTGGTTGAGCGATGCGCCCGGCATGATTCGAACATGCGACCTCTGCCTCCGCAGGGCAGCGCTCTATCCCCTGAGCTACGGGCGCGCGGGGGCCAAGTGTAGCCGCGCGGTTGCCCCGCCGACGCTCAACTCTGCGTCGTCGGGAACCTCCTCGCGGACGTACGCCAACGCGACCCCGGGCACGGCGCTCGTGATGCGGCCGACCTGCTTGCCGCCGTACTCGATCTCGTCTCCCGGGCTCGCCGACTCAACCGCGAGAACCCGAAGCCGTCGGTTCACGTGGCCGCGGTAGTGCAGGCGGGCGATCGGCTCCTGGCCGGGATAGCAGCCTTTCGTGAAGCTGATGTGCGTCCTGTCGAGGCCTGCCTCGGCCGGGAGCACGCGGTCGTCCAGCTCGTGCCCGTAACGGGGCGTGCCGGCCTCGATCCTCAGCCGCTCGAGCTCGGCCTCGCTGACCGTCGGCTCCAGGTCGGCGTCGAGCACCTCGCGTGCCGA
>DATFXA010000058.1:0-2830 GCA_035258645.1 Gaiellaceae bacterium | reverse complement strand
GTGATCGATGTGCTTTGCGCCGGCTACCTCGACGGGCTGCCGCTAATCGTCGGCGGCCGTTCGCTCGGCGCGAGGGTTGCCTGCCGCACCGCCGGGGGAACGGACGCGATCGCCGTGCTCTGCCTCGCATTCCCGCTCGTGCCGCCACGGCGTGCCGGCAAGCCCGCACAAAGCCGCCTGCCCGAGCTCGAGGCCGTGACGGTCCCGGTGCTCGTCGTCCAGGGCGAGCGCGACCCGTTCGGGATGCCGCCGCCCGGTCGATCGCGGAGAGTCGTGACGGTGCCGGGGGATCACGGCCTCAAGGCGGACCTCCCGGCGATCGCCGCGGCCGTGCGAGCGTGGCTCGCCAAAGTAGCTCGCTAGGAACCTCGGACGACGGAATACCTGACTGCCACGAAATCGCCGTTGCGCCCCGTCTCCTCCAGGCGCAGCTCGAGCCGCCGAGGCAGCAGCGGTGCACCGGCGCCCAGAGTCACGGGCGCGATCGTGACGAGGACTTCGTCCAGCAGCCCGGCATCGGCGAACTGGCCGGCCAGGTCTCCGCCGCCGACGATCCAGACGTTTCGGCCCTCGGCAGCCTTGACCAGCTCCTCGTGTACGGCTGCGACGTCTCGGCTCGTGAACTCGATGCCCGCGTCGGGGACGACACGGAGCTCACGTCGCGTGAAGACCCAGCTCCGCACGTCGTACGGCCAGCTCCAGTTGCCGCCGGAGTCGTGGTCGAGGATCCATTCGTACGTTGTCGAGCCCATCGCGATTGCGCCGACGCCGGCGAAAAAGTCACCGTAGTCGAGCAGCCCACCCTGCTCCCGTTGACGGGTGAAGAGCCATTCCAGCGAGTTGTCGGGGTCGGCGATGAAGCCGTCGAGGCTCGTCGCCGTGTAGTACTGCGTCAGGCTGACGGCGGTCAGTTCGACATGCGTGTGGCGACGTTGTACTTCGTCACCGAGGTGCGCTGTCCGGGCGTGTCGCCGGCCGGCATCGAGCTCAGGATCTCGTCGCCCTTCTGGTAGTCGTCCTCGGAGTTGAAGATGACCATCACGAGCGACTTCTCCGCGCCGGGGTCATGGAGCACGATCAGCTCACTCGAAGGGAATCCCTCCGGCGGCTCCCCGTCTTGCATCCGCCGGTCCAACTCGTCCATCCGCTCCTTGGTGACTCCATCGAAGGTGACAACACGTGCGAGTGCCATGCAAGCCCTCCTCGGTTGGTTGCGGCAACCCTAACCGCCTCGAAGAGGCGCTACCGAACAACCAGCGGCTGGTACTCGGGATGCTGCTCGATGTAGTGCGCGATGAACGGGCAGAGCGGGACGACCTCGAGGTTCTCCGTCGCCGCGTCGGCAAGCGCGGCCTTGGCCAGGCGGCTGCCGAAGCCGCGGCCCTCGCACGCCTCGTCCACCTCGGTGTGCGTGAAGGCGATGCGTCCGTTGCGACGGTGGTAGGCGGCGAGGCCGATCAGACGGCCGCCGAGGCGGAGCTCGTAGCGACTCGCCTCCGGCACGTTCACGACCTCCGCCTGGGAGATGGACCCATCAGCCGCCTGGAGCTCGTCGGTTCCGTCGAAGAACGCGAGCAGCTGACCCGGCACGTCCGACTCGCGCGCGGCGCAGTGGGCGCCGAACCGCCTCCTGTGCGCCTGGGCGTCATTCGAGGGCGGGCGCTCGCGCAGGTGCCCGAAGATCTCGCGCGTCCCGCGGAACAATCGCCCGTCCTCGATTTGAAGGACGGGGATCTGATCCGTTCCGGCGATGGCTTTCAACTCGGCGCGGTCCTTCGGCCACGGCTCGACCTGGCGTGTGACGAAGTCGAGCCCGAGCTCTGTCAGAACCTCTCGGACCGCAGACGAGAACGGGCACCACTCCGCCTGATACAGGGTTAGTGTCGCCTCGGCCACGTTCGTGACGTTAGCGCCGCGAGATCAGGGCACGGAGATCGGCCCGCAGCGGGGATCGTGCTTCTCGGCCAGCCGATACAGCAACGCGTGCAGGTCGGCTCGCTCTTGATCACTCAACGGCGAAAGGAACTCGTCCTCAACCTGCTTCGAGAGCGCCCGCAGGCGCCTAAGCGTCTTCTCACCGTCGGCAGTGATACGGACGATATGACGGCGGCGGTCTGCGGGATCTCTTCGGCGCTCGACGAGCCCCCGCTCCTCGAGCTCGTCCAGGAGCCCCACGAGCTGGCCCCGGTCATAGCCCAGTGCATCTGCGATCGCGCCCTGGGTGTCGAGCGAGTGCTCGCCGAGCACGGCCAGGATTCCGTGGTGGTACGGGTGGAGGCCCGTCTCCTCGTAGGCCTTCATCGAGCGGTCCTTGGCGCTGAAGCCTAGGCGCTTGAGCAGGAAAGTCGGAGACGCGACGAGCTCTCTCGGCAGCCGAGGGAGCTTCGGCAGGCTCGGCAACGTGGTGTTGGTTGTTGCGCTCATAGCGAAAAGATTAGCGCGCGCAAGGGTTGTGATCGTGTATAATTGTTTGTGCCAACGATTATGGAGGCCAACTAGTGATCAACCCCACGAAGAGCGACCGGCGCTGGAGCGCCCTAGCCCTGATCGTCACCGCGCAGTTCATGGTCATTCTCGACGTCGCGATCGTCAATGTCGCGCTGCCCTCGATTCAGGCTGACCTGCACTTCTCCCAGACGAACCTCCAGTGGGTGATTTCGGCGTACGCGATCATGTTCGGCGGTGTCTTGCTCCTCGGCGGGCGGCTCGCCGACCTGCTGGGTCGCCGAAAGCTCTTCGTGACCGGCCTCGCGCTTTTTGCCGTCAGCTCGCTCCTGTGCGGCCTCGCCTGGTCGGAGATCTCCCTGATCGGCTTCCGAGCCCTCCAGGG
>DATFXA010000057.1:0-2984 GCA_035258645.1 Gaiellaceae bacterium | reverse complement strand
AGTGAGCCCTCCTGGATCAGGTCGAGGAAGCTGAGGCCTCGGCCGAGATAGGACTTCGCGATCGAGACGACCAGGCGGAGGTTTGCCTCGATCATCTGCGTCTTCGCAGACATGTCGCCGCGCTCGATCCGCTTTGCCAGGTAGACCTCCTGGTCTGCGGTCAGCAGCGGCACCTTTCCGATCTCACGCAGGTAGAGCCTGAGCGAGTCGAGAGAGGGCTCGACGGTCAGGTCGAGCTTCGGTGTCTTGACCTCTTCTTCGGCGAGGTTTGGCTGCTCGTGCGGCGGATGCTTGTGCGTCTCCCCCTCGACAAGCTCGACGCCGTGGTCGATCAAATAGGTGTAGAAGTCTTCGACCTGCTCTTTGTTGAGCTCAACCTCGTCGAGCCCCGATGCAATTTCGTCGTAGTTGAGGACTCCCTTTTCGAGTCCCTCCTGCACCAGCTTTTGAAGTTCTTCGACGTCGGGGAGCGAGATCTCGACGGTGAGCATCGACCTCCGCTTTCGTGTTGGTTGGACTTGGGGACTAGACCGACACAACACAAGAAGCCAAGGCGACTCTCGCCTCCCAGGCCCCCTGCGGTCGCGCGGGGATGTTAGCGCGGAAGGCCGCAGTTTGGAAGAAAAGTTCTAGCTAGCTGCGGTCAAGTCGCCGACGGTCTCACCGCGACTGTTTCGGACCGGAACGCACTCGAACCCGGCATCAAGCTCATGGCCGAGGCGCCCAAGGAACGTCGCGATCGCCGGCCGAAGCGCGCGGTAGCCGCCGTCCTGCGTCTTCAGGGCGACCCCGAGCCCGCCGGGGCCGACGGCGCAGAAGAGCGCCTCCGCACCGCCTTTCGCGACCCAGCCCGGCAGCGCCCGCATAAGCTCTGTATCCGGCTGGCCGGCACCGCCGACGAGCTGAGGCTGCGCGCGCATGGCCGCCGCAACTCGGGCCCCGCCGTCACGGTCCTCGAGCCGCGAGAACATGGAAGCGATGCGCTCCAGCGAGAGGGCAAAGCAGACCACGCCGCAGCCGTCCACAGCGGTTTCGAGCTCGCTCGGCGCCATCTCCGCGGCCGCTGTGATCTCGGCCAGGATCTCGTCCTGCAGCGGATGGCCGGCGAGCCGGTAGCCCTCCGTCTGCCAGCCGCGCGCCCGGCACGTCGCGAGCATGCCGGCGTGCTTGCCCGAGCAGTTGTGGAAGATCGGCTGCGGCGGGCGACGTTCCTGGAGCCCGACTTCGAGGTCTTCCTCGGTCGCCGGCGCCTTCGCCAGCAACCGCCCGACGGCTTCGATCTGCTCGGGCTCGGCGCGGTGAGACGCGGCGGCGATCGCGATGTCCGCATCGTCGAGGTCGTCGCGGGAGCGAACGAGCGGTAGGGCCTGAAAGGGCTTTGCCGAGGACCGCAGCGACGTGGGAAAGTCTGGGTCGCCGGCTTCGGCGACGACGGCTCCATCCTGCACCGCGACCGCGTGAACGAGGTGTACGGATTCCACGAACGGCCCCCGGTGCGCGGCTACGCTGATCGGGTCCATGAGGCCGGAAGCCTATGCCTGAGCTGCCCGAGATGGAGGCGTGGCGACGCGCCCTCGACGAGCCCGTGCGCGCGTTTCCGGTCGAGCAGGCCGGGCCGGCGCACATCGCGACGCTGAAGACCTTCGACCCGCCGCTCTCGGCGCTCGACGGCCGGCGGCTCGCAGGGGCCGAACGGCGAGGCAAGCGGCTGCTCTTCCCGACCGAGGACGGCGAGCTCGTCCTGCTCGTGCATCTCATGACGGCGGGCCGGCTCCGCTACCTGGCGCCGGGCGAGAAGGCGCCGAAGTCGCCGGCCTTTCGCCTTCGCTTCGAAGGCGGGGCGGAGCTCGTCTTGACCGAGGCCGGCAAGAAGAAGCGGGCGGGCGTCTGGCTGCTGACCCCTGAGGCGGCCGAAGAGGAGCTCGCTCACCTCGGGCCGGAAGCGCTCGGGATCGGCGCCGATGCGCTCGGTGAGATCCTGGCCTCGGATTCGCGGCGGCTCCATTCACTGCTTCGCGACCAGCGGGCGATTGCCGGCATCGGCCGAGCCTGGGCGAACGAGATTCTCCACCACGCGCAACTGTCGCCGTACGCCCTGTCCGTGGATCTGGTCCCCGCACAAGTCGAGCGCCTCGCCGAAGCGATCGACGTCGAGCTTTCGCGTGGCCTCGAGCTTCGCGAGCGCGGCGCCGCCGACAATCGCGTCTACCGCGTCCACAAGCGCCTCGCAGAGCCGTGCTACGTCTGCGGCACCCCGATCGCGCGGGTCGACTTCGAAGAGCACACGATCTACTACTGCCCCCAGTGCCAGACCGGCGGTCGGGTGCTCAAGGACCGCCGGCTCTCGAAGCTCCTCAAGTGAGCGAGATCATGCAGGCGCTCTACCGGGGCGAGGTCGAGGAAGCGCGTGAGCTCGGGCGGGACGCGGAGCTCGACGTCTTCGAGGCCGCCGCCCTCGGCAAGGTCTCGCCGTTGCGGCAGCTCCTCGAAGCGGATCCGACGCTCGCCCGGGCCCGCTCGGACGACGACTTCACTGCCCTGCACTACGCCGCATTCTTCGACGGCCCGGAAGCTGCCCGGCTGCTGCTGGAGCACGGTGCGGATGTGAACGCGTTCGCCGACAACGAGCTCGGCGTGCATCCGATCAACAGCGCCGCGGCCGCCGGCCGAGCCGACGTCGCAGCGGTGCTGCTCGAGCACGGAGCAGACCCGAACGCCCTGACGCGCGACGGCTTCACCCCGCTCGCTGCAGCACGGGAGATCGGCGACGACGCGCTAGCCGAACTCCTCCGCTCGAGCGGCGGGCGGGACGAGCGGACAACCACTTAGTAACAGACTGTTGCTTGGAGGGGTTCGCGCAACGGAGCCGTTTGCGGCAAGCCGCCTGTCCGCCAGGGCCGTGTCGAACCTTGTAACAGACTGTTACTTGGGCTTCACATGCGCCCGGGTCACCTCGGCCGGCGAGCGGCAGCCAAGCAGCGTCA
>DATFXA010000056.1:0-5479 GCA_035258645.1 Gaiellaceae bacterium | reverse complement strand
CGTCGCATCGATCTATCGCTACGCCGCGCCGCAAAAGGGCCGCTACCGCGAGCACTACCAGGCCTCAGTCGAGGCAATTGGCTCCGACGACCCTGCGCTCGACGCCGAGCTGATTCAGCTCTACTCCGAATTCCTGCGCCGAGTCGGCGTGACCGACTACAGGCTGGAGCTCAATTCGATCGGCGATGCCGCGTGCCGTCCCGCCTATATCGACCGCCTCACGGCATGGCTCGACGCTCAGGACGACATCCTCAACGACGACGCGCGGCAGAAACGGGCAACGACGCCGCTGCGGGTCTTCGACGTGAAGGATGAGCGGGTGCGCGCCGCCCTCGAAGACGCCCCGAAGATCGGTGAGTCTCTCTGCGAAGCTTGCCGTGAGCACTTCGACGCAGTCAGGTCGTTGCTCGATGGCTACGGAGTCGAGTACGAGCTCGTCCCCACACTCGTCCGCGGTCTCGACTACTACACGCGAACCGTCTTCGAGTTCATCGGGCCCGAGCACGGCGCGCAAAGCGCGATCTGCGCCGGCGGCCGATACGACGGGCTGATCGAGGAGATCGGAGGGCCCTCGACGCCCGGCGTCGGCTTCGGCGCCGGAATCGAACGGCTGCTGCTCGCCCTCGAGGACGCGGGGCTCGATCCGCCACCCCCGCCGTCCCTCGGCGCATTCTTCGTCCTGGAGGTGGATGCTCCGCGCAGCGAGGTGTTGGCCCTGATGGCCGATCTCCGACGCAGCGGCGTCTCCTGCGACACGGACTACGCCGGACGGTCGGTCAAGGGGCAGCTCACGCAAGCGAGCCGCTCGAACGCAGAGCTGACGATCATCGTCGGCGCTGCCAAGGCAACGATCCGCCGCGCAGGCCTGGAGGATGTCGAGGTCGAGCTCGAGCAACTGCGGGCGATCCTGGTGCCGTCCGAATGAGTTGGCGCGATCTGGGCGCAGGAGACGTCCGCACCGGCCACGTCGGTGAGCGCCACACGCTCGCCGGCTGGGTGGCCCGCCGACGCGACCACGGCGGGCTGATCTTCATCGACCTCCGCGACCACACCGGCATCGTCCAGCTCGTCGTTAATCCCGAGCACGCGCCGGAGGCCGCAGCGACGGCCCACGAGATCCGGAACGAGTTCGTCCTCCAGGCGGAGGGCGAGGTGACGGCGCGGGCGCCGGAGGCCGTCAACCCGAATCTTCCAACCGGCGAGGTCGAGGTTCAGGTTCGAGCACTCCGCATCGTCTCGCGCTCGACACCGCTGCCGTTCCAGCTCGACGAGGAGAACGTCGACGAGCTGCTTCGCTTGCGCTACCGCTGGCTCGACTTTCGAACGGAGCGGATGCAGCGCAACCTTCAGCTATCGCACACGATCGTCTCGGCAATTCGCCGCTCGATGGAGGCCCAGGGCTTCATCGACATCTGGACGCCGAGCATGACGAAGGGGACCCCTGAGGGCGCCCGCGACTTCGTCGTGCCGGTGCGTCTGCAGCCCGGCCGCTTTTTCGCGCTCGCTCAGTCGCCGCAGATCTTCAAGCAGCTCTGCATGATCGGCGGCTTCGACCGTTACTACCAGATCGCCACGTGCTGGCGCGACGAAGATCTACGCGCCGATCGGCAGTTCGAGTTCCGCCAGCTGGACCTCGAGCTGGCCTTCCCGACGCGGGACGACGTGCTCGACGTCCTCGAGCGGGTTGTCGTCGCATCGTTCGAGGCCGTCGGACAGGAGGCGCCGGCGAGGCCGTTTCCGCGCTACTCGTACGCCGACGTGATGGCGAGGTACGGGACGGACAAGCCCGACCTTCGTTTCGGACTGGAGATCCAGGAGGCCACTGCCGTGACTCGCGCGTCCGAATTTGGTGTCTTCAAGAACGCACCGGTGGTTCGGTTCATCGTCGCACCGGCGGCCTTCTCGCGTGCGGAGCTCGCGCGGCTCGAAGAGATCGCGAGAGAGTGGGGCGCAAAGGGACTCGCGTACCTGGTCGCCGAGGATGACGGCCAGATGCGCTCGCCGATCGCGAAGTTCCTGTCGAGGGAGGAGCTCGCCGCGTTCTCCGCGGCTCCGGGCTCGACGGTTCTCTTTGCGGCAGGCGACCAGGAGACCGTCGAGCGCGTCCTCGGCGGCTTGCGGACGCACCTCGGCCGGGAGCTCGGCCTCGCCGGCGGGTCGGCCCAGGCGCTGCTCTGGGTGCTCGACTTCCCGCTCTTCAAGGTCGATGAGGAGACCGGTCGCTGGACCTTCATGCACCATCCATTCACTGCGCCGCTCGCCGAGTCCGAAGAAAGCGTCGAAAACGATCCGGGAGGCGCGTTGAGCCAGCACTACGACCTCGTCTGGGACGGCTGGGAGCTCGGTTCGGGCTCGCTCAGGATCCACGACTCCGAGCTGCAGTCCGCGGTCTTTCGCGCGATGGGTATGAGCGAGGGCGAGGCGCGAGAGAAGTTCGGCTACCTGCTGGAGGCGCTTGCAATGGGCGCGCCGCCACACGGAGGCTTCGCGATGGGTATCGAACGCTTCGTCGCGCTGCTGGCCGGCGAGCCGAATATCCGCGAGATCATCCCGTTCCCGAAGGTCTCGAGCGGATCCGACCCGCTCACGGGTGGTCCGTCGCCCTTGCCGCCCGAGCAGCTCGCCGAACTAGGAATCGCGGTGATCGTCGAGAAGGACTAAGGCGTAATGGCCCTCCCGCCGATGCAGTCGCCATACTTTCCGAGCTGATGGCAAGCGAACGAGGACAACAAGCGTCGCTGACGCCGCTCCCGAGCGTCGAGGAGCTGCCGACCGTGCCCGGCGGCGGCTACGACGAGGAGCGCGTCAAGGAGGCCTTCGAGTCCTTCAGGCGGCACACGACGCAGCTTCAGGTGCAGCTGCGCGTCCTGCAGGCCGCCGCTCGGAGCGGACAGGTCGAGCCGACGGGGCACGCCGTCCGGATGGATGCGCTGCACATGATCCGCGCGGCGGCCGACATGGCCGACACGATCGAGCGCGATGCGCAGACGGCATCGGCGGCGCAGATTCGGCGCACCGAGGAAGAGGTATCGCGGCAGCAGCGCGAGTTGCAGGAACGCGAGCACGAGATCGAGCGCTTCCGTCAAGAGAGCGAGCGCCAGCGCGCCGAGATGCTGAACGCAGCCCGCAACGAATCGCGTGAGACCCAGGCGGAGGCGCAGCGGCACGCGACGGCTGAGATCCGCGAAGCCGAGGCTCGTGCGAACAGGCTGCTCGAGCAGGCCCGGCACCAGGCAACCGAGCTGACGAACTCCGCCCGGGCAGAGATCGAGCAAACGCTCGAGTGGGCGCGCGCCCAGGCCTCCGCGGTCATGGCGAGAGCGCACGAAGGCGCCGAGCAGCTCCTCGCCGCCGCCGGTCTGGGTGACGAGACGATCGCAGCCGTTGTCGACAAGATCGTCGAGGCCGCCCAGGCCGCGACTGAGGCCAGCCGCGGCCCGGCAGCTTCCGGTGGGCCCGCCGCGCCCGCGGGAGTTCCGCCGCCCGAGCCCAGAGTGGCGGCGCCCTCAGACGAGCCTCCGACCACGGCGCCGAACGACGCGCCCGACCGTCCAGCCTCGGCGTAAGCCGAGCTAGTCTCTCGGCGTCATGCCGGGACGGTTGGGGCCGCGGTTTGCGATCGAAGCGCTCTTCTTGGTCGCGCTCGCAATAGGCGTCGCCTACGCGGATCTCTCGAGCAAGTGGATTTTCGTCGTGATGGGCGGCGGCTGGCTGATCGTCGCCCTCCTGGAACTGAGCGCCGACCGCATCTGGGCGGCCGCACCGCCCTGGCGGCGACCGTACTACGTCCCAGCCTCGCCGCCTCGCGCAGAGCCGGTCGCGGCTGCGGCCGAGCGTGAGCCCCCGGCAGAGCCGGAGCCGATGATGGAGCCCGAGCCGAAGCGCGAACCCGAGCCGAAGCGCGAACCCGAGCCGGAGCCTGCTGCCGAGGCGGAGCCCGAGCCCGTAGCCGAAGAGGAGCCGGAGCCCGAGCCCGTAGCCGAAGGGCAACCGGAGCTCGAGCCCGAAGCCGTCACCGTGATCGGGACCCGGGTCGAGCTGAGCGCCGAGGTCGTGCCGGAGCCGGAGGCGGATTTGACGTCGGAAACCGGGAAGCTGCCTCGACCCAAGCTGGAGCCGCTCGAGCCACGCCGTAAGCGAGGCTTGTTTCGACGCCGCGAGCGCGAGATTGTCGAGGACGAAGCCCCGGAGATCGAGTTGCCGAAACACGTTCGGCTGCTGCCGCCGTCGGAGCGGACCGATCGCGGGAGTGACGACGTCGCCGACCTCTTCGATGAGTCCGAGGAGCGTTCTCGTCCGTGAAGCTGCGATCGCTCCTTGCCGGAGGGCGCAGCAAGGCCGCCGCGGACGAGCGTCCGCCCGGGCCTACCCCGGAGCCCGAGCCGACCCCTGGGCCGGCTCCGCCTGCTCCTGAGCCACACACCCCGACGCCTGAGCCCGGCGACCCGCCGCCACAGCTGCGGGCCTTGCCGCAGCCGGAGCCCCAGCTCGAAGCCGAGCTCGAGGTGGAACCGGAGCCCGCGCCGGAACCTCAACCCGTCGTTCGCTTGACGATCGAGAACGCCCAGCCACGCGAGTGGAACGTCTGGGAGCTCGAGCGTATCGCCGGTGAAGTCGAGGGGCGCGATCCCGCGCGCGACCGAGAGCTCGCCTTTCTTCTCGTCGAGCTCCGGCAATTCGCAAATGCTGACGGTCGGTTGAGGGTCGAGTTCGACCCGGTCGTGCGTGAGTCCTTCGGCGAGCTCGTGTACGCGGCGGTTTGAACCCCGCACTCGCTTTCCGGGAAGTCGTCCTTGCCGGCGTTGCCTTGCTCGCGGCCGTTGTGGCGCTCGCGGTCACCTCGCCACGTTCGACAAATAGCGGCGGCCATCTGAACCCGGTCTTCGTTCCGGGTGGCGGCTGGTACACGGCGCTAGCCGGGGCACAGCCCGTGCGCTACGGCACCCGGACGAATTGCGGCGTCCTGCTGAGGCCGACAACCCGCGGAGTCATCGACTCTGTCCTTCCCTGCAACATCAGGCTCTTCGTCTCGTTCGGGCACAGCCCTCGGATACTCACCCAGGTCGTTGCGCGGCGCCCGGTCGTGCCCGGCCGCCGCTTCGACGTCACGCCGGCGCTCGCGGAGGAGCTCGGCATCCAGGGCATCCAGCGGATCAAGTGGGTGTACGCCCGCTAGGTAGGCTTGCTCGGTGCTCGACCCTGTGCGAGCTCCGCGTTCTCAAAGTAGAACCAACACCTAGTGAAAGGGAGCCTGCGTTCGGCAAGGGCGTTGCCCGACACCGGCAAGGCACCCACCTGGCTGTGCCAGGTTCGCTACGGGCGCGGAGCACCGGCAGGGTGGGGCACACAAGCCGCGAAAGCGCTGCGCGCTGTCCGCAGGGATTCCAGCCTGAGGCAGATAGCCTGACTTTGTGATCGAGGTCTTCGGGGACTCTTCGCGCGGCGGTGACGTTGCGCTCGTTCGGCTTCGGGTCGACGG
>DATFXA010000055.1:0-16577 GCA_035258645.1 Gaiellaceae bacterium | reverse complement strand
CGCAAGCCGACGATCGACCAGCTCGAGGGCTTCATTCTCCCGGTCTGGCAGGAGCTCGTCGACGGCGCCCGCTATGTCGACGACCGCCTGAGGGAGATCTTCGACGAGGTGCAGCCGAACGTGATCGTCGAGGACAATGTGGTCGGCTTTCCGGCCGTCGCGACTGCGGGAGTGCCATGGGTTCGGATCGCGTCGTGCAATCCGCTCGAGCTGAAGGACCCCGCCCTACCGCCGACCTTCTCGGGCTACCCGACCGCCGACCGCTCGGGCTGGGACGAGTTCCGCACGCGCTATCGCGAGCTGCACGAGCCGTTGCAGCGCGAGTTCAGCGAGCTCTTCGTCGAGCGTGGGGCTCCGCCGCTGCCTGAAGGGGAGTTCGTCCATGAGTCGCCCTTTCTCAACCTCTATCTCTACCCGGCAGCGGCCGACTACGAGCGGCAGCGACCGCTCGACGCTACCTGGCAGCGTCTCGGCTCGTGCGTCCGCACGCCAGACGGCGACTTTGCCGTACCCGGCGGCCCTCGCCCTGTGATCTATCTCAGCCTGGGCAGCCTGGGCTCGGCAGACGTCGGGCTGATGCAGAAGCTGATCGACACCCTCGGGCAGACCGACTACCTCGTGGTCGTCAGCATGGGCCCGCAACACGACGAGCTGCGGCTCGCGCCCAACATGATCGGCGAGGAGTTCCTGCCGCAGCCGGCGATCCTGCCGCTGGTCGAGCTGGTCATCACGCACGGCGGCAACAACACCGTCACGGAGTCGCTCCACTTCGGCAAGCCGATGATCGTGCTCCCGCTCTTCTGGGACCAGCACGACAATGCTCAACGAATTCACGAGCTCGGCCTCGGCCGGCGGGTCGACACCTATGGACACGATCCCTCCGAGCTGGTCGGCGCGATCGAGAGCTTGCTCGCCGACCCGCTGCTTCCCGGCCGGCTGAACGAGATCTCTGGTCGGCTTCAGGCTGAGCCCGGAACGATCAAAGCCGCGGACCTGATCGCCGGTCTGTTCTAGCGGCGCTCGACGACGTCGTCGATCAGGCCGTACTCGAGCGCCTCGCGCGGGGTCATGAAGTTGTCGCGCTCGGTATCGCGCGCGACCTGCTCGAGCGACTGTCCGGTGCGCTCGGCGAGGAGTTCCTCGAGCTTGCGCTTCATGTCGATCGCCTCGCGCGCGCGGATCTCCACGTCGGAGGCCTGGCCGCCGAATCCGGGCGTCCAGAGCTGGTGAATCAGAATCTTCCCGTTCGGCAGCGAGCTGCGCTTGCCTTTCGTCCCGCCGGCGAGCAGCACCGCGCCGATCGACATCGCGATCCCCACGCACATCGTGCGAACGTCCGGCTTGACGAACTGCATCGTGTCGTAGATGGCCAGCCCCGAGTAGACGTCGCCGCCGGGCGAGTTGATGTACAGCGAGATGTCCTTGTCGGGGTCCTCCGCCTCGAGATGGAGAAGCTGAGCGTTGACCACGTTCGCGACCTGGTCGTCGACCTGCGAGCCGAGAAAAACAATCCGCTCATCGAGCAGCCGTGAGTAGATGTCGAAGGCCCGCTCCCCTCGACTCGTCTGCTCGATCACGGTCGGCACATAGGGCGTCATGCCGCCACCGTCTCTGGTTCGCGAGCGGGCGCGCCGGCGATCTCGACTGGGACGCCGTAAGCGGACAGGCCCTCGGCGATCGCCTCGGCGTTGTCGAGCGTCGCCGGAACGTAGAGCACGACCGGATACGCGGCCGCCGCGCGCCACGCGGCCGTTCCTTCGACTCGGCCGCCCCACAGCAACACGCGCCCGTAGACCCGATCGCCGCCGACCTTCAGGTAGTGCCTCCAGGCCGCAAGCGACTTGCCCGCGTGGATACCGCAATCGCAGAGCTGATCAGGTGCGTCGTGGCGAAAGCGGAGCGGCTTCTTGCACTCGGCGACAACCGGCCGCCCGGGCACCCACAGGCTCCCGTAGAGCGCGCTGCGGAGCCGTGTCCGTTCATCGCGGTGCTCGACGCGCCAGATCTTCCAGCCGACCACAGGTTCGGCGGCCTCGACGAGCAGGTGAGCGTCGGCTCCAACGTGCACTGCAGATATCTTGATATCAGATGGATATCGCGCGCGTCAAGCGGAATGGAACAAGGCCCCGTGCAGGTGCCAGTCACTGCGTGCCGTCAGGCAAGCTGTCCTGCCCCAAGAAGAGCCGGAGGCGGGACTCGAACCCACGGCCTGCGGTTTACAAAACCGCTGCTCTACCAACTGAGCTACTCCGGCGCGGCCTTGATGGTAGCCGGGCTACTGGACTGTTACGGCGACACGCTGCGGCGAGTTGTTGGAGTAACCGCCGAGGTTCCAGTGACCTTCGTCGGGCTGGAAGTTCCCTGACTCGTCGTGCGCCCGGCAGCAGAGGACGTATGCGCCTGGCTCGTAGGCCGCCCACTCGAGGCGCCAGCCTCGCCAGCCCCAGCGTGACTGGAGTGGCTCCAGCTCGGCATCGGCCCACGTGTCGCCGCCGTCGGCGCTCACCTCGACGCGTGAGATCGGCGCCCAGCCGGACCAGGCACGTCCCTCCAGCAGACAAGGCCCCACGGGCACCGTTCGCTCACGAGTGTTGAAGTCCGGGATCCCCGGCGGGACCATCAGGGCGCGCGGGACGATCCGCGTCACCGGGGTTCCTTCGTCCTCCTCATCGTCTCGGTACCGGTAAGCGGCCGTTTGCTGGTAGCCCTCGAACGGCTCGTTCACAACCGCGATCGAGGTCAGCCACTTCACGCTGGTCATCCCGTACCAACCGGGAACGAGCAGGCGAAGCGGGAACCCGTGCTGGGGCAGGAGCGGCGCGCCGTTCATCTCGTACGCGAGCAAGGTGTCGTCCGCCAGCGCGAGATCGAGCTCGAGACTGCGCTGATAGTTCTGCTCGACGCCTTTCTCGATCCCGCGGTCGAGCCCGGTGAACACGACCTCGACCACGTCGTCGAGCAATCCGGCCTCCTCGAGGACCGGTCCCAGTAGCGCTCCTTTCCACGTCGCGTTCCCCACCGCCTCGAGCAGCCAGGGCTGGCTGACGACGTGTGGTGACAGCAACGCTCTGCCGTTGCCCGCGCACTCCATCGTCGCCGTAACCTCTCGGGCAGGCCGCGCGCGCAGGTCTTCCAGCGACAGGGTCAGCGGTTTCTCGACACACCCGTCGACACTTAGGGACCAGTCTCGGACGTCCACGTCCGGGATGTCGTAGTGGATCAGCAGGTAGTGGAGCCCGGCCGGCGTGATCGGATAGCGCAGCGCCTCGAGCGGCATGCCGTGATTACGAGCCGCGAGCTGCAGCTCGTCCTGACTGATCGCCGCGTCCACCCGCGGCGCAGACTACCCAGCTACTGCAGGACCTGGCGGGCCTGCTGGTGCTGGAGCACCTTGCGCTTGACCCGCTGCAGCGCGTTGTCGATCGTCTTCGTGTCGCAGCCAAGCTCGGCGGCCATCTCCTCGTAGGACGAGCCTTCGAGGTAGAGCCTGAGAGCGTCGGCCTCGAGCTTCGAGAGCCCCGTCCCGAGCGAGAAGACCAGGCTCTGGAGCTCCTCCGTCGAGATCACGCAAATCGACGGGTCGTCGACGCTCGGGCCGGGCAACGCGTCGCCGAGCGTCACGTCGGAATCGGAGTCCTGGCCCGCGGGGGTGTTCGAGAACGAGATGTAGGTGTTCAGCGGCGAGTGCTTGAACCGGGTCGCGGTCTTGATCGCCGTGATGATCTGCCTGGTGACGCAGAGCTCGGCGAAGCTTCGGAAGGAGGTCTCCTTGTCGTGCCGGAAGTCACGCACCGCCTTGTAAAGGCCGATCAAGCCTTCCTGGATCAGGTCTTCGGGGTCGCCGCCGGCGAGGAAATACGAGCTCGCCTTCAGTCGAACGAAGCCGGTGTAGCGGCGGATCAGCGCCTCGAGCGCAGCCTGGTCGCCGTTGCGGGCACGGACGACGAGCTGGAGATCCGCGAGCTCGCGCTGCTGTCGTTGAGCTGAGTACGCTGGGGCTGAACGGGCCGGCATTCGCTCCCCTCTCTCACGGTTGAGAAACGGCGTCAGGACCGAATCTCATGTTGAGGTTGAGGTGAAAGTAGCAAGGTCCCAACTAAAACACAAGACCTTGCGTTTATATCGAATTAACCGGACCGATTGCGCCTGAGTCTCTCCAACCGGTCCCTTGTGGCGCGATCGAGTCGCTCGCCCAATCTATGCGGGCGTTCCTCTTGCTGAATCGCCGGCTCCAGGTCGCGAACAAAGGTCGCGGAGCTGATCTTCATCACTTCCAGGCCGGACGTGCCGCGGACGGCGAAGTCGGAGGAGACGAGGCAGACGCGTTCTCGCGTACGGAAGTCGGCCGCGAGCTGCTCGAGCAGGGAGTCCGCGTGGGGCGCGTAGCGAACTTCGAGCGGACCGTGCGAGCGTTCCTGGCCGACACCGTCGAAGACGACGACGCCGCGGGCCCCCTTCAGCGCAACGAAGCTCGCGAGCTGGTCGACGAGCTCACGCGGGTCCGAGAAAGACCCGGCGTGCAGGAGGTTGTAGCCGTCGAACAGATAAAGGGTCGGGTCGGCCATGTGATGTAGGTGTACACCTACGTAAGGCCGTTGCGCTGCCGCCGCGCCTCGTAGAGCAGAACACCCGTGGCGACACTGACGTTCAGCGATTCGACCTCGCCTACTAGCGGGATCGAGACTGCCGCATCGCACGTGCGGCGGACGAGCGGCCTGACGCCCTTTCCCTCCGCGCCAAGCACGAGCGCGATTCCGCCGGTGAGATCGGCCTGCCAGAGCGGTGTCTCCGCATCGCCGGCGGCGGCCCAAGCCCACAGCCGCGGCCCCTTCACCTCCGAGAGATAACGGGCCATGTTCTTGACCACCGCGACCGGAAGGTGCTCGATCGCACCCGCGGAGGCGCGAACGACCGCGGGCGTTACACGCGCGGCGTTATGCGCCGGGACGATGACTCCGGTCGCGCCTGCAGCCTCAGCCGTACGGGCGACAGCGCCGAGGTTGTGCGGATCGGTGACCTGATCGAGGCAGACGAGCAGCGGCGAGTCTCCGGCCACGAGCTCGTAGGCATCCGCGTAGCGATAAGGCTCCGCCCAGGCGAGGACTCCCTGGTGGTCGCGGGTGCCGGCCGCGTCGGTCAGATCCCGTTCCGGCTTGACCCGGGACCTGGTCCCCAGGCCGGCCTCGCGAAGCCACGGCTCCGCCTTCAGCGCCCGCTCGGTCACCCAGAGCTCGAGCACCTCGCGGGGCCCGCGGAGGGCCTCGCGCACCGGCCGGCGGCCGTAGATCTGCTCGCGGGTCATCTGGGGACGAGCTCGAAGCCGTCGGCGACGTCCCGGACCTCCCAGCCCTGGTCCTCGATCTCGCCCCGCAAGCGGTCGGCCTCGTCGAAATCCCGGCTCGCCCTGGCCTCCTTCCTCCTCTCCGCCAGCGCGACGAGCTCCGGCGGCGCAGCGACCGCCTCCGCGAGGTCACCGAGGCCGAACAGCCCTAGCCCCCAGCGCAACGAGGCGGTTCGGCCGCGAGTCCGCCAGTCGTGGAAGAGGGCCAGGGCATCGGGCGTGTTGAAGTCCTCGTCGAGGACGCGGGCGAGCGCGTCACGCTCGATCTCCTCCTCCGGTTCGGGCTCGAGACCAACGAAGTAGTTGCGGAACGTGTCGGCCGTTGCGCTTGCCTGAGCCATCACCTCGTCGCTGAATTCGATCGGCTTTCGCCAGCCCCCATTCATGAAGAAGAGCAGGATCGGCTCAGGGCCCCATTCCTGAACCGCGTCGCGAAGCGACACGATGTTGCCGAGCGACTTCGACATCTTCTCGCCGGACAGCTGGAGCAACCCGTTGTGCATCCAGAGGCGCGCGAACTCGTCCCCTGCCGAGCGAGACTGCGCGATCTCGTTTTCGTGGTGGGGGAAGATCAGGTCGTTTCCGCCCCCGTGGATCTCGAAGACCGGGCCGAGAAACTTCTCGGCCATCGCCGAGCACTCGATGTGCCAGCCTGGCCGGCCCGGCCCCCAGGGGGACTCCCAGACGGTGTCTTCGCCTTCCTTGTGTGCCTTCCAGAGTGCGAAGTCGCGCGGGTCCTCCTTCAGCTCGTCACGTTCGGGCTCCTCGGACGGGTTGTGCAGAGCTTCGTGGTCGCCTTCACGGCCTGATAGGCGGCCGTAGTCGGGAAACGAGCCCACCCTGAAATAGACGTCGCCGCCGGCCGGGTACGCGAACCCGCCGCCGACGAGCCGGCCGATCATCCCGACGATCTCCGGGATCGTCTCGGAGGCCTTCGGCTCGTAGTCCGGCCGGCCGAGCCCGAGCAGATTCGTGTCGTCGACGTACCAGCGCGAGGCCTGTTCCGCGAGCTCCGCGCTGTGCCCCGGCGCCGCGTCGTAGATCTTGTCGTTGATGTCGGTGATGTTTTCGGCGAGCCTGACCTCGTAGCCGGTCTCCTCGAGCCAGCGTTTCAGCCACATCGAGAGCACGAACGGCCGCGCGTTGCCGATGTGGATCCGCTGGTAGACGGTCGGGCCACAGACGTAGATGCGGATCGGGCCTGGCGGCGGCGGCAGCTCGCGAAGTCCGCGCGTGTAGGTGTCAAACAGCCGCATCGGCCCTCCGCAGCGCCTCCTCCTTCGGGAGGACCTCGAGGAGCGCCGCCAGCTCGGGGCCGCGGTCGCGACCCGTCAGCGCGAGGCGGAGCGTCTTCAGGTCCCCACCGACAGCCTTGAGCTCGCGCACGAGCTCGCGGGCGGCGTCATGGTCGAGCCCGTTCGAAACACGTTCGCGGAGCTCCTTGAACCGCTCGAGGGTCGGCCGGGCGTCCTCCGGCAGCCGAACCGGCTCGGGCTCCTGCACCTGTCGCGCGAGGTCGCGCGCCTCGTTCAGGTCCCGCGCGCCGCGAAGCACCGGCACCAGCCCGACCGGCGCCCCCACCGCCTCCGCCAGCTCGTCGTCGGGCATCTCCGCGATCGCCTCGATCGCGAGCCGCCTGATCCGGGGCAGGTCGTAGTGGACGTCGTGCTTCGGCAGTCCGAGCTCCTCCAGATACCGCCTGACGGCCACCGCAGGGATCCCCTCCTCGCGAAGCGATGCGATCGTCGAGCCCGGCGTCCGCTTGGACAGCTTCCGACCGTCCTCGCCCAGAATCAGCCCGTAGTGAATGTACGCAGGCGGGGTCGCCCCGAGGGCTTCGGCCAGCCGCCGGTGGAGCTCCTCGTTCGACCGGTGGTCGTTGCCGCGGAGCACGTGGGTGATGCCATAGTCGATGTCGTCGACCACGCTCGCGAGGTGGTACGTGGCGGTCCCGTCCTCCCGTAGAAGCGTGATCCCGTCGAAGCGGTCGCCAAGCGGGCGCGCCGCCTCGAGGTATCGCGCGTCGCGCTCGCTCTGGAGCACCGGCCCCTCGTCCCAGTCGATCCCGAGCCAGCGGAGGTCTTCGATGATCGCGTCCACTCCACCCGGAACGTTCCGCGCGGGGTCGGTGTCGTCGATACGCAGCAACATCCAGTCGCCGAACTCGTTGTTCGCGACCGCACCCAGGGCGTTGCCGACGTGAAGCGAGCCGGTGGGACTAGGGGCAAAGCGCACTCTTTTCATTCCGAGCCGAAAGTTACTGTCCCGGCGGTGCGTGAGTCGTTGCTCGCCTGGTTCGAGGCCGAGGGTCGCGATCTGCCGTGGCGGCGAACGCGCGACCCCTACGCGATCCTCGTGTCAGAGGTGATGCTGCAGCAGACTCAGGTCGAGCGGGTCGTGCCGCGGTACCTGGCGTGGCTGGAGCGCTGGCCGACCGTCGCGGAGCTCGCGGCGGCACCGGTCGCGGACGCAATCCGCGAATGGCAGGGGCTCGGCTACTACCGGAGGGCTCGCAATCTGCACCGAGCCGCCGAGCACATTGCCGCGGGGGGTTGGCCCGACAACCTGACCGAGCTGCCGGGCGTCGGCCGCTACACGGCGGACGCGGTCGCGTGCTTCGCGTTCGGCCGCAACGTCCTGCCGATCGACGTAAACGTGGCACGCGTGCGTGAGCGAACGGGTGAGGCGTTCGATGGTCGGCACGCGCAGGCGCTGATGGACCTGGGCGCGACCGTCTGCCTCGCCCGCACTCCGCGATGCGACGTGTGCCCGCTGGCGGTGAGCTGTCCTTCCCGCGGCCGCCGCTACGAGCCGCTACGCAAGCAGGGCCGATTCGAGGGCTCGTTCCGGCAGCGGCGGGCGGCGACGCTCCGCTTAGTTGCCGCCTCAGCACGACGTGTCGCCGAGCTCGACCCAGCCGCGGTCGCCGCACTCGAGCGAGACGGCCTCGTCACGGTCGAGGCCGGGCTTGTCAGCCTGCCGTGAAAAGGTAGGGATTGTCCGCAAATGGGACTGTCCCACCAAGCGTTTGCGGCGCTGTCGCCGATTGATGCGACAGACCCCTGCGATCAGTTCCCGCGGGCCAGCAGCGCCACGGCCTGGGCCGCCAGCCCCTCACGGCGGCCGGTGAAGCCAAGCTCATCAGTGGTTGTCGCTCGGACGTTGATGCGTTCCGGATCTGTTCCAGCCGCCTCGGCCAGGCGATTGCGCATCTGCTCTCGAAGCGGCGCGATCCGCGGCTCTTCGCCGATCAGGACGCAGTCGGCATTGACGAGCTCCCAGCCGACGTCCCGCACCTGTCCGACCGCGCGACGCAGGAGGTCGAGCGAGGAAGCGCCCTTCCACTCCGCCTCGCCGGGCGGAAACAGCGACCCGATGTCGCCGAGGCCGGCCGCTCCCAGCACGGCGTCGATCAGCGCGTGGGCGATCACGTCGCCGTCCGAATGGCCCGCGAGGCCCCGGGGCGACTCGATCGCGACCCCGCCGAGCACAAGCGGGACGCCCTCCCACAAAGCGTGGGCATCCACCCCGAGCCCGACCCGAAGCTCGCTCACCCGAGCAGCTCCTGCCGGCGCTCGCGGCGGTCGAAGACCGTCACGGTCTCGTAGCCCGCGCCGTGAGCAAGTGCGATTGCGCGATCGATGTCGCGACCGACGTTTTGTGGCACGTGCGCGTCGGACGCAAGCGTGATCGGCACCCCACGAGCCTGACACGCCTCGAGGAGCATTTGATCCGGGTAGAGCTCTCCGACGGGCTTGTAGAGCCCGGCCGATGAGACCTCGATGCAGACGCCGGCCGCTTCGATCGCGTCCGCGGTCTCCTCGTGGAGCCACTGGACCGTCTCCGGATCCGGGCGCGGGCCATGGTGCTTCGCGAGATCCGGGTGGGCGAGCGAGTCGAAGATCCCGCTCCGGGCCGCGTTCCGCAGCCAGACGAAGTAACGGCGCCAGGCTTCGTTGGGCCCGAGCTTCTCGACCAGCCCGGGCTCCTGGTCGACCGGGAAGCCGTCGACGTAGTGGACGGAGCCGAGCAGGTAATCCCAGGGATACGCCCCGAGTAGGTCTGCCAGCTCGGGCTCATGGCCGGGGGCGTAGTCGACCTCGAGGCCCAGCTTGACCGGAAGGCCCCGCTCCTTCGCCTGCATGACGGCGGCCACGTAGCGGTCGAGATCATGGACGCAGCGCTCCAGCATGTACTGCTGATCCCAGAGCCCGCGGGTCTGCACGAAGTAGTAGACGTGTTCCGTGAAGCCGATCTCGTCGAGCCCGCGCTCTCCGGCCACCTCCACGAACCTCTCGACCGCCGCGACCGAATGGTCGATCCCCTCATCGGGATCACGCAGGTGCATGTGGTAGTCGACGATCAAAGCAGCGAGGCAACAAGTTCGAGATCTGCGGCGTCTGTGACCTTGAGGAGCCTCGAGTCGCCGGGCACAGTGGTCACGCGGCCGCCCTTCGCTTCGACCAGCGACGCGCAATCGGTCGCGCCGGCGAGCTCGCCTGAGAGAGCCTCCCGCAGAACGGGCGCAAGGAACGCCTGCGGCGTCTGAACCGCCACTAGTTCCTCGCGCGGCAGCGTTTCCACGATTTGCCCAGCGTGAACCCGCTTGACGGTGTCAGCGAGCGGCAACCCCGGGACTGCGCCGTCCCAGCCTTCGTTCAGCGCGGTCAGCACGCGCTCGAGCACCTCTTCCGGAAGCAACGGGCGCGCCGCGTCGTGGACGGCGATCACCACCGCGTCATCCGCGACCTCGGCAACGCCGGCGCGCACCGACTCGGCCCGAGTCTCGCCGCCTTCCACGCAGGAGTTGACCTTCGCGGCGCCGAGCTCCTCGGCCAGCAGGATCGAAGGTTCCTCCCAGCCGGGCGGGGCCACGATCACGATCGCGTCAATCCAGTCCGAGCCCTCGAGACGCTCGAGGCTCTCGGCAAGCATCGGCCGATCGCGAAGCTTCGCGAACGCCTTCGGACGGTCTGAGCCGAGCCGCTCGCCGCGGCCTGCGGCGGCCAGGACCGCCCAAACCGACACTCGACTAGGCCGTCGCCGCGACCTTCGTCGTCGTCTTCTTGTTGGTGCCGCCGTTGGCCAGGACGCCGTCGAGCCACTCAGCCGCCTCGTCCTCGTCCATGTCCTTGGCGTACATCAGCTCGCTGGCGAGGATCTTCTTCGCCTTGACGAACATCTGCTTCTCGCCGGTCGAGAGACCCTTCTCGTGGTCGCGAAGCGACAGGTTCCGGACGACCTCGGCGAGCTCGAAGATGTCGCCGGTCTTCATCTTGTCTCGGTTGTGCTTGAAGCGTCGGTTCCAGTTCTTGGGCATTTGAGTGCCGCCGCCCGTGAGGGCCTTCAAGACCTTGTTGACCATCTGCTCGTCGATCACCTTGCGCAGACCGACGGCGTCTGCGTTCTCGGTCGGGACGTTCACCGTCATGTCGTTGTGGAGGATCTTGATCGTCATGTATTCCCGCTTCTGTCCGAGCACCGTGCGGGATTCCTTTTTTACAACGGTGCCTGCACCGTGGTGCGGATACACCACCTTGTCGCCGACCTTGTACAAGCCGACCCTCCCCTTTCGTCGCTTACATCGCCAGAACGCCGACGGAGTCGAGCCCGTCGGCGACGTCTGCCAGTATACCGAAAGCCGCTCCAAAAGGCCATTATTTCCAGGGATTTTCGACGCTCGGACGAAAAACCCCTGCTCAGAGCGAACTCCTGTCAGCGCCTCGGCCGCTAGAGCTGCAAGGCGAGGCGTCGCTCGCGATGCCGACCAAAAAGGTCGTACCGGCTTCGCCGGTGCGACCGTCTCATCCCGGCTCTCCATCAGGCCCGGTTGCGGTTTTCGTTAAAGCTGGAGATAACGATCGACGAGGTTGTGCTCCTGCAATCGGCGCAATCCTTCGCGGATCTCACGGGCCCGGACGGTGCCCACCCCGTCGACGCCCTCCAGGTCGCGCTGCGAGGCTCGGATAATCCCCTCGAGCCCGGCAAGCTCACCGACGAGGCGGTGGATCACATTCTCGGGCAGCCGCGGTATATGGGACAGCACGCGATAGCCGCGCGGGGCCACGGCGTAGTCGACTGGGTTCGTCGTCGCCGGATACCCGAGCACGGCAAGCAGCTCGAACTCGAGCAGGTCCTGGTAGGGCAGCTGCGCGAGCGCCTCCAGGCCTTCGGCAACCCGGTCGGCGCCACCGTCTGCGTGGTAGTCGTAGACGATCGCAGCTTTCTCGGCAGGGACCTCGCTGACGTGTTCCTCGAGCTGCATCCGGATCAGCCGGCCCTCGGAACCGAGCTCCGTGCAGGCACGTTCGATGTAGTCCGCCATGCGGGTCGTCAGCTCCGCCCGCTGGAGGACGACGAGGACGTCGTCGAGCATGACGGCGTTCTGAAACTCGAGCGCGGTCAGCCGGGTCAGGACCTGATCGAGCCGGTGGCGATAGGTCTCCAGCGTGCCGAGCGCCTGGTTCGTCTTCGCCAGCACGTCGGCGATCGCGTCGAGCTGGTAGCGGCTCTCACCGATGAAGACGGTCACCGTCTCGCGCTGCTGCGAGATCGAGATCACAAGCGCATTGGTCTGCCGCGCTACGCGTTCCGCCGTGCGATGCCGGGTGCCGGTCTCGTTCGACGGAATCGTCGGATCCGGCATCAGCTGTACGTTCGCCTGCGCGATCTTGGCGATCGAGGGGTTGACGATGATCGCGCCGTCCATCTTGGCCAGCTCGTAGAGAAGCTGCGGCGTGAAGCCCTGGTCGAGTCGGATCCCACCGGAGAACATGAACGCGAGCTCCGTGGGCTCGCCGATCACGATCAGCGCGCCTTCGCGGGCGCGGATGATGTCGTCGATCCCCTGTCTCAGCGGCGTGCCAGGAGCGATTCGTGAGATCGCCGTAAGCACGCTCGCATCGATGCGCGGGTCGAGCTCTGCGGCGCTGCGCGGGAATCCGAGCGGCGCAACGGGCCGTCGGTCCTGCCTATCTGCCCTCGGATCCGTCGCCATCGAGCCCCGCCCTGATCGCCCTGCCCAGTGTCTCCGCTTCGAGAATGCGTAGTTTGCCACTAGGAGTCCCGACGGGAGCGACAACCTGCCCCAGGCCGAACTTCTTGCACTCTTCGAGCCGGCGCTCGGCCTGGGTCGCGGCCCGCAGTCGCCCGGTGAGACCGATCTCGCCGAACGCCGCCGTGCCCGCCTTGACGGGAGCTCCCCGCGCCGCGGACGCGATCGCGAGCGCGACCGGGAGATCGGCCCCCGGCTCGTCGATGCGGACTCCTCCGGCGACGTTGACGAACACGTCGGCGGCACCGAGAGCGACGCGCGCGTGGCGCGACAAGACGGCCACGATCATCGCCAGCCGCTTCGGGTCGACGCCCGTGGCAACGCGTCGAGGCATGGCAAGGTCGGTGGGTGCCACCAGAGCCTGGATCTCGAGCAGGATCGGTCGGGTTCCCTCGAGCGCGCAAGCGACGGCGGCCCCGACTTCGCCCTCTCCGCCTCGCCCGAACAGCTCGGACGGCTCCGGAACCCCGACGAGCCCTGCTCCGGTCATCTCGAAGACGCCGAGCTCGTTGGTGGACCCGAAGCGGTTCTTCGTCGCGCGCAAGACGCGGTGGGCCTGGTAACGGTCGCCCTCGAACTGGAGGACGCAGTCGACGAGATGCTCGAGCACGCGCGGGCCCGCGACAGTGCCGTCCTTCGTCACATGGCCGACAAGAAAGGTCGCGACCTGGGACTCCTTGGCCACGCGCAGCAGTCGCGCGGCGGCTTCTCGAACCTGCGCGACCGAGCCGGGAGCGGAGCCAAGCTCGGCTGAGTACAGCGTCTGCACGGAGTCGATCACGCAAACCGCGGGCCGCTCACACTCCAGCGTCGCGCAGACGGTCTCGAGCTCGGTCTCGGCCAGGATCTCGACTCTCTCCGCGCCGCCCAATCGGGCCGCTCGGAGCCCAACCTGGGCCGGGGATTCCTCACCGGTGACAAGTAGGACCCTGCTCTCGCGGCTGATCGTGCACAACGCCGTCAGGAGGAGCGTCGACTTGCCGACACCCGGCTCGCCGCCCACGAGCACGAGCGAGGACGGGACGAGCCCGCCGCCCAAGACACGATCCAGCTCAGGCACGCCTGTCGGGATGCGCTCCGCCTCGTCGGCCTTTACGTCGACAAGCCGCAGCAGCGGCCTGGCCGCGGCGTCGGTTCTGGAGTCGCGCGCGAGCTCCTCGACGAGCGTCCCGAACGCGCCGCACCCAGGGCACTTGCCGAACCAGCGGCCGGCGCTGTAGCCGCACTCCGTGCATGCGTGCTGGAGAGCTGCTTTCGCCACCGGGCCAGTCTAGGAACGGGACCTGACGTGATCGGCTCGATTCGGTGACGAAACTGTGGCGATCGGGATTCGCTTGCCGCGGCGCCGGGGAGGTCGTCGTCTCTCAGACGGTCAAGGATCTCGCGCGACTCTGCGCCGAAACAGTGCCAGCCGCGCTTGCTCTATGCCTGTTGCCTCTACAGTCAACAGCGTTCCACGAGCGAGGAGGAGCGATGAACCAAATTCTTGGCAGCGGGTGGCGCAAGGGGTTAACGCTGGCGCTGCTCGCCGCAGCCACGTCGGCGATTGCGCTGACGATCTGGGGTGTCCTTGGCGCGCACAGCGCAGCGCCGCGCACCGGGCCTCTTAGCGTCCGGGCGGGGCTGGAGCAGACGCCGGGGCCCATGGTGCGGGGAGACGGCCTCTTCACCGGGAAAGCCGGCTCGAAGCATCAGCTCGGGGCGGCTGTCTCGGGCGCGATGATCGGGCCACTCTCGCCCGTCGCAGTCGGCTCGCCGGATGGCCGGCTCGTCGCCTACAACACGTGGCAGGAGCAGAGGCCCGTCGATTCCGAACGGTCGTTCTCGAAGCAGTCGATCGGCCCAGGTGACGTCCTCGGGACTCCCTCGCTACGCGTCCAGGACGACACGGGAAAGGACTCGCTGATCGAACGGGGCGCCTATTCCGCGGCCTGGCGGCAGGACGGGGCGATCGCTTTCGTCAAAGGAACCGATCCTGATTTCCGTGCTGCCCGCAGCTATGACGGGCAGATCGTCGTTCGGGCAGGAGTCCGCGGGCGTGACGTGGTCTGGACGAAGGACGCCGCGCACTACGTGGTCTACGCCTGGGCGGGCAGCCGGCTGCTCTTCTATCGCGTGGGCCTTGGCGAGAAGCTCGAGCTCCTCGTCGCAGATGCCCCGGGCAGCATTCGATCGCTCGCAGACGGCAGCGCGATCGCTCTGAGCCCTGACGGAACGCGAGTGGCCGTGCTCGGTCAGGACGCCACCAGCGCCCGTGTGCTCGACGTCGCGACAGGGGGCGAGCTCGCCTGGCTCGACGTGACGACCGCGACGCCGTCCGTCGCGTGGCTCGGCTATTCGGGCTCGTGGGTCGGCGATCACATCGTCGCCCCTGCCAGCCCGGGCCTGGCGGTCCTCAGCGTCGGGTCTCGGTCGCTCGAGCTCGAGCAGGTGCTCAGCCTTGACCACGCGCAGTTCCCGGTCGGCGTGCAGGAGCCTCGCTTCGTCGACACGGACGGCAACGAGATCGCCGCCTCTGCCGACGTGCCGCCGACGAACGGCAGTCCGGCCGTCTCGTTCCTGCTCGTTTGCGATCGCATTGCCAGGAGCTGCGGGCACGGAGAACCCGCACCCGCCAAGCAGTGGCAGCGGCTGGTCGCTGTCACGCCCGCAACGAGCGAGGGAGGTCAGTGATGAAAGTCCGAGCTTCAATCGCCGCGGCGGTACTTGCGGTCACGCTGCTGATTCCCGCGAACGCGTTCGCATACGTGACCTGGCTGGGGTTCACGCGCCAGTCGAACCTCGCCTCAACCCTGACGATGACCTGGTTCGTCCCCAACGGAAGCTCAGGTGGCGGGCCGGGCTATTACGCAAGCCAGAGCTGGCGGGCGGGGTCGGGGGTCTCCCGGGACGCGTGCTGGATTGGCCACGGCTGGCTCCCGGTCGGCACCTACGACCTCTGGGGCCACTGGGACAACTACAACGGGGTGATCGCCGGCCGCGTCTTCTACCTCCAGAACAAACCGTGCTGGAACGGGACCTGGCGCACCGAGCTGTTCGTCCACTCGGAGGAAACCGCCGCGCAAGGGCAGTACTGCCCAACGGCCGGCGACGATCCGTACTGTTGGGAAGGCCCGTCCGACTACTACTCGAACGGCTGCATCAAGGTCTCACGTGCCGGCTTTCCGAGCGACCTGCGACTAGTTCATGACGGCTGGCACGCCAGGAGCGGCGACCACCGCCACGGCTACTTCACGATCGACGACTGGCTCACCGTCCGCGACGGCTGAGCCCGGAAAGTCCCTCCCCCAGGGAAAGCGAGACGGCGGCCCTACGCCGCCGTTTCGCTACTCGTCTTCGGAAGACTCGTCTTCTTCGCCGGCGGAACCTTCCGGCTCCTCGGGCGGGACGGTGACCTTCTCGGGCGTGATCTCGCCCGGGATCACCGTGATGTCCACCGTGTCGTCGTCCTTGCGCTCGACGAGGATCGTCGAGCCGGGCTCGAGCGAGCGCCCGAGCACGAAGTCGGCGAGGGGATCCTCGATGTAGCGCTGGATCGCGCGACGGAGCGGCCGGGCGCCCATCGCCGGGTCGTA
Source organism: Gaiellaceae bacterium (assembly GCA_035258645.1). Classification (GTDB taxonomy): domain Bacteria; phylum Actinomycetota; class Thermoleophilia; order Gaiellales; family Gaiellaceae; genus 13-2-20CM-68-14. Next base: position 607 of record DATFXA010000055.1, on the reverse strand, counting down.
GCCCTTCTCGACCAGCATCTCCTTCGCGTCGTCGGTCAGCTCGATCGACGCCTCGTGCTGTGCCATCTGCTCGCGCAGCCGCTTGAGCAGCAGGTCGACGATCGTCTTGATCTCTTCCTTCGACAGCTTGTGGAAGACGATCACCTCGTCGATGCGGTTGAGCAGCTCCGGCCGGAAGATCTTCTTCAGCTCGCCCATGACGCGGTCCTTCATGTCCTCGTAGGACAAGCCGCTCTCGTCGCCGATCGAGAAGCCGAGCGTCTGGTTCTTCGAGATCGAAGCGGCGCCGACGTTCGAGGTCATGATCACGATCGTGTTCCGGAAGTCGACCTTGCGGCCCTGGGCGTCGGTCAGCTTCCCGTCCTCGAGGATCTGGAGCAGGATGTTGAAGACGTCCGGGTGCGCCTTCTCGATCTCGTCGAGGAGGACGACCGAGTACGGCTTGCGGCGCACGGCCTCGGTTAACTGGCCGCCCTCGTCGTAGCCGATGTAGCCGGGCGGCGAACCGACGAGCCGCGAGACCGAGTGCTTCTCCATGTACTCGGACATGTCGACCTGGATCAGCGCGTCCTCGTCGCCGCACAGGAACTCCGCGAGCGTGCGCGCG
>DATFXA010000054.1:0-3691 GCA_035258645.1 Gaiellaceae bacterium | reverse complement strand
CCGACCGGCTTCTCGAGTGAGACCGGAGGTTGTGAGCTGCGCCGGATCGACTCCACCTCGGCGGCGTCGAGCTCGAGCTCGTCGCCGATCTCCCAGGCGTAAGGCTCACGGCCGAGCTCCGCGCGGAGCTTGCGCTCGGTGCGCACGATCTTGTTCAGCTTCTCGACGATATGCACAGGCATCCGGATCGTCCTCGCCTTGTCGGCGAGAGCCCGCGCGACGGCCTGGCGAATCCACCAGGTTGCGTAGGTCGAGAACTTGAACCCCTTGCGGTGGTCGAACTTCTCCGCGGCTCGGACGAGCCCGATCGTGCCCTCCTGGATCAGGTCGAGGAACGGCAGGCCTTGATTCCTGTACTTCTTGGCGATCGAGACGACGAGGCGCAGGTTCGCCTCCACCATCTCCTGCTTGGCGCGATGGTCGCCGCGCTCGATCCGCTTCGCGAGCTCGACCTCCTGGGCCGCCGTCAGCAGGTCGACCTTGCCGACGTCCTTCAGGAAGAGCTGCAGCGAGTCGGTGGAGATCTCCCGGACCTCGGGAGCGGACTCGGTCGAGGCAGCCTCCGCCTCCGAGCCGTTGTCGAGGACTTCGATCTGCAGCTCATCGAGTGCGTGGTAGAAGTCGTCGATCTGCGCTGCATCGAGCTCCAGCTCGTCCAGCGCCAGCGCAATATCCGCCGCATTGAGCGACCCCGTCTGCCGTGCAGCCTCCAGCAGACCCTTGGCCTCCTCCGTCTCGAGCAGCTCGGCGACTGTCGACGGACGGGCCTTTTCGGCTTGTGCGCTCAAGGCTCCCCTCCCCGGAAAAATCCCTAGCTCACGTTAAGTTGGCTTTCTGGTGCGGTCAAGCCGTTTTCGAAGATGCGGCACTGTTGCACGCAATTCGGATGGACGCCATAGGCCATTCGGCCCTAATTACCGCTTGTAGGTCCTAGTACTAAGACTTTGCCTGAAGCTGGTCGAGAAACACGTGCGAGGTCTTGCCGAGGACGGTGGATTTCCCCTCGCCTTGGGCGAGTCTGAGCTCTTGGCGCGCCTTCTGAAGCTGACCGATCCAGATCAGGAGCTCGCCGAGGTGGAAGCGGACGCTCTGGGAATGCGGAAACCGTGCGGACAGGGGCCCGAGCCGTGAGAACGCGACTGCCGGCCTGCCTTTGGTGAAGAGCCCGACAGCGGCGGCGACCTGGGCCTCGGCGTCATCCGGGGCGAGCCGGGCCGCTGCGGCGAACTCGCGTTCGGCTGACAGCGGCCGTCCGAGCCTCTGCAGCGCAGCGCCGTAGAAGAGCTTGCCGCGGACACGGCCATCCCGCGAGCCTTGCTCCAGGGCCGCGAGCTGCTGTGGCGGCGAGAGGCGTGCGATCGAGGCCGGCACCGCCGTGCTCGGCACAAACGGCGGCCGCCCGGGAGCGAAGCCCGGATAGAGGAGGCTCTCGGCCTGGACCGCGGCCTCCACGTTCGGATCGCGGGCGAGCGCCTGGTGCCAGGCCGCCCGTGCTGCCTCGCTCCGGCCGGACGCGACTTCCGCCAGGCCGAGGTGGAGCAGCACGAGCGCCCTGTCGGGATGGCTATCGGCCAGCCGCAGCAGCCGCGTCACCGTCCCGGAGGGCCACGCCGCGAGCGCCGAGCCGACGTGCGCAGGCAGCGAGTCGTAACGTGCAAAGATCCGCCCGGCCTCCCGCCGCTTGCCGGCCGAGTAAAGCCGGTTGGCTCGGCGAAGCGCCACGGCTTCGGCGTCGGTTCGGACGCCAAGGTCGAGCACCAGCGCCGGGGCGCGGCCCGACGGAGCCGCCGTCGTCTGGGTCCGAGCCGGCGCGTGGGGCGTGCTCGTGCGGGTGAACGCGACGGTCCCGACGACGAGCGCTGCAGCCGCTGCGGCGGCGACTGCGACCAGCCCGTAGGTACGCGTCCGCGGATTCACGCTTCGACCATAGCCCGAGGCAAGTCGCTATAAATTGGATAGCAATGAGCTCCTACCGCGACTTGCTCGAAGAGACCCGGCAGCAGATCGGCGAGATCGACGTCAAACGTGCGCGCGAGCTCTACGGGGACGCCGTTCCGGCCGTTTTCCTGGACGTCCGCGAGCGCGAGGAATGGGACGAGGGCCACATCCCGGGCGCCGTCCACCTTCCGCGTGGCTGGCTCGAGTCGCGGGTCGAGCAGGCGGTCGGCGACCGTACCAGGCCAATCGTGGCGTACTGCGCCGCGGGCAACCGGTCGGTCTTCGCCGCCCGGACCCTCGAGGAGCTCGGCTACACGGACGTCGTCTCGCTCGCCGGAGGGATCAACGACTGGAAGCGCCACGGCTACCCGCTCGAGGTTCCGACCGGCGGGCTCGCCCCTGAGCAGCGGACACGCTACAGCCGCCACCTGCTGATCCCCGAGGTCGGCGAGGAAGGCCAGCTGAAGCTGCTGCAGTCCCGGATCCTCCTGATCGGGGCGGGCGGGCTCGGCTCCCCCGCCGCGCTCTACCTCGCCGCCGCAGGCGTCGGCACCCTTGGCATCGTCGACGCGGACGTCGTCGACGAGACAAACCTGCAGCGCCAGGTCCTCCATTCGACCGCGTCACTCGGAGAGCCCAAGGTCGAGTCTGCGGAGCGCACGATCCGCGCACTCAATCCCGACGTCGAGGTGAAGACCTACAAAGAATTGCTGACGTCGGAGAACATCGACCGGATCCTCGCCGACGGTTGGGACGTGATCGTCGACGGGGCCGACAACTTCCCGACCCGGTACCTCGTCAACGATGCAGCCGTCTGGCACGACATCCCGCTCGTCCACGGCTCGATCTTCCGCTTCGAGGGCCAGGCAACCGTCTTCAAACCGCATGAGGGCCCGTGCTACAGGTGCCTGTTCCCCAATCCTCCGCCGCCGGAACTGGCGCCGAGCTGCGCCGAAGGCGGGGTGCTCGGCGTGCTGCCCGGCGTGATCGGCTCCCTCCAGGCGAGCGAGGCGATCAAGCTTGCCCTCGGGATCGGCGAGCCACTCATCGGCCGGCTCCTGCTCTTCGACGCGCTGACGACGACCTTCACCGAGGTCGCGCTCCGCCGCGATCCCGACTGCCCCGTCTGCGGCGATCACCCGACGATCAGCGAGTACATCGACTACGTCGAGTTCTGCAACCCCCTTCACGCATGAGCGTGATTCGAATTCCGCCAACGCTTCGAGCCCAGACGGGCGGGGAGCGCGAGGTGATCGTCGAGGGCGAAACCGTCCGCGACCTGCTGGACGATCTGACCTCTCGCTTCCCCGGCCTGAACGGACAGCTCGAATACGCGAACGTCTACGTCGGAGGCGAAGACATTCGCACGCGCGACGGGTATGAGACGCCCGTCTCCGAGAGCGACACGGTCATCCTGCTGCCCGCAATGGCCGGTGGCTCTACCGCGGAAAATGCTGCGCATTTTCCGCGGGCCTAGTTTGTCCCATCGCTTCGCTCGGGAGACCGGGGTTCCGAGCTCATTGCTCGGACTGATCGGCAACACCCCGCTCGTCGAGCTCCCGAGGCTCTCTCCCAAGCCCGACGTGCGCCTCTTCGCGAAGCTGGAGGGCCAGAACCCGACCGGCTCGATCAAGGATCGGATCGCGCTGGCAATGATCGAGGACGCCGAGAAGCGGGGCGAGCTCGAGCCCGGCCGCGAACTGCTCGAGCCGACGAGCGGAAACACGGGGATCGCGCTCGCGCTCGTCGCAAA
>DATFXA010000053.1:0-2010 GCA_035258645.1 Gaiellaceae bacterium | reverse complement strand
ATCGCGTCCGGCCTCGGGATCTGTTTGATCAAGCAGACGATCTTCATTCGCGGGAGACTAATCGCACGTGCTCGGCATCCTGTACGACATCCACGGCAATCTGGATGCCCTGGAACGCGTCCTTGCGAACGCCGATGCCTTTGGGGTGGACCGCTGGCTGCTCGGGGGCGACTACGGGACTCCGAGCCCATACCCGCTCGAGACGCTGACACGGTTGCGTGACCTGCCTGACGCGACCTGGATTCGAGGCAACGGCGAGCGCTGGCTGCTCGACCCGCCTGAGGACCGGCCCGACGTCGTCGAGACATACGAACGCTTCGAAGGCCAAACCCCGGAGAAGGAGGTGCGATGGCTGTACGCGCTGCCGCCGAAGGCGGAGCTCGACGGAAACCTCTACGTCCACGGCTCGCCGCTGGCCGACGACCAGAGCTTCGCCGCGGAGCCGCAGGAGGGCGAGGAGCGCCTGCTCGCGGGCGTCCACGACCAGACGATCGTCTTCGGCCACAGCCATCTCCAGTTTCGCCGCCCCGGTCCCGGCGGCACCGAGCTCATCAATCCGGGGAGCGCGGGCATGCCGCTGGACGGCGACCGGCGCGCCGCCTGGGCGACGTGGGACGGCGACTTCACGTTTTGGCGCACCGAGTACGACTTCGAGGCTGCCGCGGCCGCCTGGCGTTCGATTGGCGGCGAGTTCGGCGACTTCGCGGCCAAGCGACTCGAAAAAGGGTCGGACTGATGCTGGGGATCCTCTACGACGTGCACGGCAACCTCGATGCGCTCGAGGCCGTGCTCGCGGAGGCCAAGAGCGTCGACGAGTGGCTGCTCGGCGGCGACTACTGCACCTTTGGCCCTTGGCCTTCAGAGACGCTCGAGAGGCTGCGCGAACTGCCGAACGCAACGTGGCTCCGCGGAAACGGCGAACGGTGGCTCGTCGACCCGCCGCTCGACCGCCCCGCCTCCGACAGCGGACTGATCTACGGCGCGATCGCCGCGGTGATCGCCGAGCTGTCCGCCGAAGACGTCGACGAGCTTGTCGGGTTGCCGGCATTCGCCGAGCGCGAGGAGGCGTTCTACTGCCACGGCTCGCCGCTCTCGGACGTCGAGAGCTTCCCGCCCGAGCCTGACGACGGCGACGACAGGCTCCTGGCGGGCGTCAAGGAGCAGCAGGTCGTCTTCGGCCACAGCCACCTGCAGTTCCGCAGACCAGGCCCGAACGCAACCGATCTGGTCAACCCGGGCAGCGTCGGGATGCCGCTCGACGGCGACATCCGCGCCGCCTGGGTGATCCGTGGGGAAGACGGAGAGCTCGAGTTCCGCCGGACGTCCTACGACGTCGAGGCCGCCGCCTCGAAGATGCGGCAGTACGACTGGGGCGAGCGCATCGCCGAGCGGCTCCTGAACGGCCGCGATCCGCGCTAGGCGGGAACTTAGTCCTCTGCCTCCTCCCCGGCTCCGCTCGGGCGGTAGTACTTGCGACCCCGCAACTCTTCGGGCAAGTGGTCGACGTCGAAGCCCGCCGGGTCGCTGTGCGGGTAGACGTAGCCCTGCCCACGGCCGAGCTTCTTGGCGCCGAAGTAGCTGGCGTCGCGGAGCTCGTCGGGCGGCCGCAGGTGCCCGTGCTCGCGGACGTCCTGCGTTGCCTCCTTGATCGCGACGTAGCTCGCGTTCGACTTCGGGGCCCGGGCGAGGTAGATCGCCGCCTGTGAGAGGTTGAGCCGCGCCTCAGGTAGGCCCACGTGCTCGACCGCCTGCGCCGCCGCTACGGCGACCTGAAGGGCCCGCGGATCGGCATTGCCGATGTCCTCGGAGGCGAGGATGATCATCCGACGGGCGATGAAGCGCGGATCCTCTCCGCCCTCGATCATCGCGGCGAGGTAGTAGACCGAGGCGTCGGGGTCGGAGCCGCGCATCGACTTGATGAACGCCGAGATGAAGTCGTAGTGGGCATCGCCGCCTTTGTCGTAGACCAGCGGGCGCTTGCGGGCCGCGTCCTCGATGTGCTGCGCCGTC
>DATFXA010000052.1:0-2933 GCA_035258645.1 Gaiellaceae bacterium | reverse complement strand
CTCGGCCATGGCCGGGGCGCAGGGGCGTGTGCTGCTCGATCGCTTCCTCGAGCAGGCGCTCGAGCTCGACGTCGACGCCCTCTGCGACGGCGAGGACACGTACGTCGCTGCCGTCATGCAGCACGTCGAAGAGGCCGGGGTCCACTCCGGCGACTCGGCCTGCGTTTTGCCCGCGCCGGGGCTGAGCCCCCTCGAGCAAACCTACGTCGCAGAGGTCGTCCGAGAGCTCGGCGGAGCGCTGGGCGTCGTGGGCTTGCTCAACGTGCAGCTGGCAATCTCCGACGGCGAGCTCTACGTGCTCGAGGTCAACCCGCGCGCGTCACGAACGGTGCCGTTTGCGAGCAAGGCGAGCGGAATCAACCTCGTCGCCGCGGCCTGCCGGCTCACCGCGGGAGCAGATCTCGGTGAGCTCGACCTGCCGGCCGACCCGACTCCAGCCCAGGTCAGCGTCAAGGCCGCGGTGCTCCCGTTTGCCCGGTTCCCCGGCGCCGATCCGGTGCTCGGGCCGGAGATGCGGGCGACCGGCGAGGTGATGGCGACAGCAGCCGACTTCCCGACCGCGTTTGCGAAGGCCGAGCGCGCCGCCGGGCGCGGGCTGCCGGCAAGCGGGACCGCGTTCATCTCGGTCTGCGACTCGCACAAGGAGCCGATCGTTGCGGTCGCGCACGCGCTCGCCGGTCTTGGTTTCGACCTCGTCGCCACTGCCGGCACGGCGCACGTGCTCGCGGCGGCCGGCCTTGCGGTCGAGTACGTCCGCAAGGTGACCGAGCCCGGTGACGGCCCAACGGTTGTCGACCTCGTTCGCCGAGGCCGCTGCGACCTCGTCGTCAACACACCGCAGGGCTCGGGCGCGCGAACCGACGGCTATCTGATCCGTGAGGCAGCGCTCGTCGCCCGCATCCCGTGCATCACCACCATCTCGGGCGCCGCGGCCGCGGTCGAGGCGATTGCCCACGCACAACCGGAGATCTCAGTCTCCCTCCAGGAGCGAATCGGTGCGGTCCGAGCGAGCTAGGGTCACGGGCACCGAGCAGGTAGGGCCGTACACGCTGGTGCGCGTGCAGCGGGGCGGGCTCCAGCCGGGCATCCCGGGCCAGTTCTTCATGCTCGAAGCGCCTGGCCGGCCGCTGCCGAGACCGATGAGCCTCTGCCTCGCGCCACCCGGCGAGCTGGCGTTCCTGATCGACCCGATCGGCCCTGGCACGCGGGCTCTCTGTGCCGTACAGCCGGGCGAACGGCTTGCGATCCTCGGCCCGCTCGGCAACGGGTACCGGCTCGACGTCGACCGGCCGCTGCTCGTCGGCGGCGGGATCGGCGTTGCGCCGCTTCCGTTCCTCTCGGACCTGCTCGGCCGCCCACCTGCGGTCCTCGGCTTCCGCAGCGCGCCGCACGCCGAAGCGGCGAGGCTCGTCCCGAACGCCGAGGTCGTGCTCGAGCCGACCTACGTGACGGAGGCAATCCCGCCGGGCCACGACATCCTCGCTTGCGGCCCCGAGCCGATGCTCGCGGCGGTCGCGACTCTCGAGCCCGCAGCCCAACTCGCCTGGGAAGCCCCGATGGCCTGCGGCTACGGCGCGTGTTACGGGTGCGCGGTCCACATCGGCGGCGAGCTGAAGCGGCTGTGTGTCGAGGGGCCCGTGCTTGCAGCGGAGGCGGTCGCGGCGTGAAGGTCCTGAACGCCTCCGGCTGCCTGGACGCCCTGACAGCGCCGCATGTTGCGCGCTCCCTCGACGCCTTCGTCACGAAGACCGTGACGCCATTGCCGCGCGAGGGGAACGTGCCGGCGCGGATCGCCGAGGTCGAGCACGGAATGCTGAATTCGATCGGTCTGGCCAATCCAGGGATCGACCGCTTCATCGCCCACACGCTGCCTCAGCTCGGAGAGCTCGGGATACCGGTGTGGGCCTCGGTCGGGGGCTTCACGATCGCCGAGTACGCGGATCTCTGCGACCGCCTCGACGATCGGCCCGAGGTCGAGGCCATCGAGCTCAACGTTTCTTGTCCGAACGTGGACGACGTGCCGGCCGGCGTGGGGGAGATCGTCGCAGCGGCCCGTGCCGCGACGCGAAAGCCGCTCTACACCAAGCTCTCGCCGGCCACCGCAGACATCGCCGGGGTTGCGCGCGCGGCCCAGAAAGCGGGAACCGACGGGCTTTCGCTCGTGAACACGATCCTCGGCCTTGCGCTCGACGAGCAGACGCTGAAACCACGCCTTTCCCGCGGGGCGGGTGGCCTCTCGGGGCCCGCTCTCAAGCCGATTGCTCTCGCCGCGGTCTATTCCTGCTACGCGGCGACCGGCCTCCCGATCGTCGGGATGGGCGGCATTTCGTCGGGGCGCGACGCGCTCGAGTTCGTGGCGGCCGGTGCGGCAGGCGTGGCTTTAGGGACGATCCTCTTCTCCGACCCCGGCGCGCCCGATCGTGTGCGAGCCGAGTTGTCAAGCGAAATAGCGAAGCTTGCTGTTGGCGAAATCGACAACGCAATCGGCCTCGCACACGCGAAACGGCCTTCGCCCTCGAAAACTGCCGAACGGCTCGCCGCGCTGTCTGTTCAGTAAACATCCTGCAAATCGAGGCCTTTCTTCATGGTTGACTGCCTCGTTCAGCTTGTTAGTATGCGGCGTTCGTGCCAGCGCTCAAGACTCAGGCCCAGGCACCTCTCCGCTCGCTGGATCAGCGCATGGAAGCGCTCAAGCGGGCGAACGACATCCGCGTCCGCCGGGCGCAGCTGAAAAAGGACCTCAAAACCGGCGCCGCGAGCATCGACGACGTCTTGCGGAATCCGCCCGAATACGTCTCCACTGCGAAGGTCTTCGACATCCTCATGGCCGTGCCCAAATTCGGCCGCGTCAAGGCCGCTCGGTTCTTGAACCAGTGCCGGATCAGCCAGTCGAAGACCGTTGGAGGGCTGTCTGAGCGCCAGCGCGCCGAGCT
>DATFXA010000051.1:0-3800 GCA_035258645.1 Gaiellaceae bacterium | reverse complement strand
GGCTTGATTATCGGCGCGCTCGGGCGACTCGTCCTGCCGGGCAGACAGGTCATCGGCCTGCCGGCAACGGCACTCGTCGGGATCGGAGCGAGCCTGCTCGGCGGCATCCTCGCGGACCTGGCCGATGCCGGCTGGATCGTCAAGTTCCTCGTGGCGGTCGTGCTGGCCGCAATCGGGATCACAGTCTTCTCGTCGGCCGAGGCAGGCCGCAAGGGCGCGGCCTAGATTCGAGGCGGTCGGCGAGCCCGTCGTCTCCGGTGGATGCTCAACTGATCCGCAAGCTGGGGCCGAAGCAGGTCGCCGAGGCGTATCTCGTCGGCGCCCTCTGGGGGTACTCCGCGAGCGTGCTCTATCCCGCCAGGGCACTGAAGCGGGCAGGAATCAAGGTCGTCGGCCCACCGGTCGGCGAGGAACCCGTCGGGCTGCCGCAGCCGGGGTTCGGACGTCGGTTCTCGAGGGACAGCTGCGAGCCGGTCTTGCTGGACGAGCCAAGCGAGCACAGTCGACTCGTCGAGGAGTTCGACAAGCTGGCCGAGCTCTACGAGGTCCTGGTGCGACCCTTCTCGACGCCGATCTTCGACGAGGCGCTCGCAGTCATCCATCGCCACCTGGCACCGGACTCGCGGGTACTGGACGCCGGGTGCGGCCCGGGTCGCGAGCTCCGGCGCGTGGCGGGGTTTCTCCCTGGGGGCGAAGCGGTCGGGATCGACCTAGCGGCCGGGATGGTCGAGGTCGCACATACAGCGGCCCGCAAGCGCAGGCTCGACAACTGCGCTTTCTTCCAGGCCGACGTCGGTGACCTTCCGCGCCAATTCGAGGGCAGCTTCGACCTCGTATACAGCTGCCTGGCCCACCATCACTACCCTGATCCGGCCGCCGCAGCCGCAAGTATCCTCCGCTCCCTGCGAACGGGCGGCGTCTATTGCGTCATCGACCCTGGCCCCTCCTGGTTCAACGCCCTCAGCGCTCCGCTCGGGCGGCTCGCCGACCCTGGCTGGATCGGTTGGAAAACGCCAGAGGAGTTTCGATCGTTGTTCGGGACGGCCGGCTTCGCGCGGACGTGCTGGATCCCGCTCCTCCCCGGCTTCGGAGTCGCGATCGGGCAAAAGGCGAGTGCCGCGCCCGTCCCGCCCACCTAGACCGCGTGGCCGGTGCCGAGCTTCGCGACGATGAAGCAAAGAGCGATTAATGCGGACTGCTTCGGCGAGAGGCGCCGCTACCGCCGCGAAAGCCGCCGCTTAGAGGGAGCGGCGAATCAGCTTCAGCCCTTTCCAGAATGCAGTGACCGCTCCCGGACGACTGCCGCGGCGGCCGTGCGCGTGTGGACGCCGAGCTTGCCGTAGATGTTGTCAAGGTGCTTCTTCACGGTTGCCGGCGATACCCATAGGCGCTCGGCGATCTCGGCGTTCGTCCTGCCCTCGTCGACCAGAGTGAGGATCTCCCGCTCGCGGGCTGTGAGCCGAGGCAGCAGGTGCTGTTCCTGAAGGAGCAACGCGTCATCAATGATGTCGACGACGAGCGAGCGGTCCCCGGCAGCGATTCGTAACGGCTCGCCGGTGCTGTCTCGGCGCCGTCCCCGCAGCCACGCGGCCAGCAAATCGGGCAGGCGCACTGTCATCCCGCCGAAGTAGCGGTCGAGCAGTTCGCGCGCCGCGGTGCTGGCGAACGAGATCCGATCATCGTCTTCGAGGAGCACGACCGCTGCCCGCGTCGACTCGCGCACCGCCAGCGCCGCCCGGAGGTGTCGCCTGTTCTCACTTGCTCGGTGAAGTTGCACGAGGTATGGGCTTAGCAGGTCGAGGACGGCCCGGTCGCGGGCGCTGAAATTGCGGCCGCCTCGGTCGAAGAGGAACGTCTTGGCGCGGCAGTGGGAAGAGAGGCGGAGCCGAACGCCGAGCGAGTCCTCGAGCCCGCGTGGCTTCAGCACGAGGTGATACAGCCGCGTGCGGTGGAGTTCGCGCCGGGTGAGGAAGTCCGAAAGCTTCACCGCGTCGAAGCTCCCTTGCCGGGTGCGTAGGAGAACGGGATTTTCCGCATCCGAGACAAGCTTGACCGCCGCCCAGTCAATGCTGCTGTAGAGACCCTCGTCACCCGGACGCACGAAGTGGGGACCAGGGCCAGGGCCAGAGCACCACCCGTCGCAATCGCCGTAGCCGACCCAGTCGGCCGGCACGAGCCGTCCGAGTTGCGTGAGGAACTCTCCTGCGAAGGGATGATCCCCGCCGAAGCTCTCCGCCTCGGCGACAAAGCGGAGCAGCCGCTCCGCATCGTCACGCGCGAGTGCAGGCACGGCGCTCACAAGATACGCCGAACGGCGTATGGATTCCAGTCAGCGAACGGATGACCATGGCCGTTGCAGATCAGCGTGATGGCGCAATTTGCGACGGGGGTGAGCACCTCCGCCTAGTTCTCGATGGGAGGAGGAGAACAAATGCGACGCAAGCTTCTGGTAGCACTCGCGGGCGCCGCCGTCGCGCTCCGCACAGGAGTTGCTATTGCGGTGACGGCGCTCCTGGTCGCCGCCGTCGGCGGCCTCTCGGCCTCGGCGCGGGGCCAGTCCGCAAGCGGAGCACATGCGCAGCCTGCGGCTGCGCCGGACACGTACGTCAGCTACTGGGATGGCGTAGGCAACCAGGCGTTTACTGCCGCGGCGCTGGGCGGCGCCTCACCCACGGACGGCATCGTCATCTTCGCCTATGTCGGGATCGCCGAGTACGACTCGGTGATGGCGATCGAGGGCGGCTACGAGTCGTTCGCGGTCGACCTGGACGCTCCCGCAGGCGCTTCGCCTGAAGCGGCGGTCGCGGCCGCGGCGCACGCGGTCCTCGTCCACTACCTGCCCGACCAGGCAGCTACGATCCTCGATCCCGCCTACGCACAGTCGCTGGCCGCGATTCCCCACGGGCAGGCCAAAACCAACGGCGTGGCAACCGGCGAGGAGGTCGCGGCGATCCTGATCGCGCAGCGGGCCGACGACGGCTTCCGGGCACCGCACACCTACACGCCTCCGGATCCGCCGATCCCCGGCGTCTGGATCCCGACCGCACCGACGCCGCCGATTGGCACCTACCTGGCCCACATGCGCCCGTTCAGTCTCGACTCGCCGGACCAGTTCCGGCCCGGTGGACCGCCGCGGCTCTCGAGCAGGCGCTGGGCGGATGACTACAACGAGGTCAAGGAGGTCGGCTCGCGGACGAGCACGACCCGGACTCCCGAGCAGACGCTGGCGGCACGCTTCTGGGCCGAGCCCCCAGTCCAGCAGCTGCACGCCAGCTTCCGTCGATTCCTGCTCGATCATCAGCTGAACATCGCCGACGCAGCGCGGTTCATGGCGATGGTCACGGTCGTCCGGGCCGATGCCGCGATCGCCTGCTTCGACGCCAAGTGCCACTACGCGTTCTGGCGCCCGATCACCGCGATCCGGGCCGGCGACACGGACGGGAACGAAGCGACAGTCGCCGATCCGAACTGGCTGCCGCTCTTGCCGGTGACTCCGAACCACCCGGAGTACCCGAGTGCGCACTCGTGTCTCACTCCCTCTGCGGCGCGAGTGATCGCACGTTTCCTGGGCACGAACCAGATCGACTACACCGTCCCCAGCATCACGGGTCTCGGCGACCGTCACTACTACCGAGTGCAAGACCTCGAGTACGACGTCGGGAACGCCCGCATCTGGGGCGGGATCCACAATCGCACGGCGGTCGAAGACGGAATCCGGCTCGGGATGAAAGTGGCGAACCAGGTGCTTGCTCACCACTTCCACGCAACCGACTAATCGTTCCACGCACGGGGGTGGGCCC
>DATFXA010000050.1:0-2277 GCA_035258645.1 Gaiellaceae bacterium | reverse complement strand
GGCGGCGCCCACCGCGTCGACGTGGAACGGCACGCCGCGGGCGCGCGCGATCCGCCCGATCTCGCGAGTGGGCTGGATCGTGCCGATCTCGTTGTTGGCCGCCATGATCGAGACGAGCGCGGTGTCGGGGCGCAAGGCACTCGCGACTGCCTCGGGATCGACCCGGCCCTCCGCGTCGACGCCGACGTAGGTCACGCTCCAGCCCCGCTTTTCCAGATCGCGGCACGAGTCGATCAGCGAGATGTGCTCGATCGCCGAGGTGACGAGGTGCCGCCCGGCCGCGCGCTGGGCGAGCCCCTTGACGGCGAGGTTGTTGGCCTCGGTCGCGCTCGCGGTGAAGATCACGCCGCCGGGAGTCGCCGCGAAGAGCCGGGCCACTTTCGCCCGGGCGCCGTCCAGGGACGAGCGCGCCTCGAGCCCGAGCGAGTGCTGCGCGTTGGGATTGCCCACGCCGCCCTCGAAGAAGGGCCGCATGACCGCGACCACGCGCGGATCGACCGGGGAGAAGCCCGCGTAGTCGAGATAGACGCGCGCGCCCGCCGCCGGTAGGCCGGCTCTAGCGAGCCTTTCGGACGAAGAAGCGGAAGACCGCGCCATTCCTCTGCATCTCCACGAGTTCGTTGCCGGTTCGGGCCGCCCAGCTCTTCATGTCCGCTTCGGAGCCGGGATCATCCGACGTGACCTCGAGGACCTGTCCCGCGTCCATGTGCAGGAGCGCCTCGCGAGTCTTCACGATCGGCATCGGACAGAAGAGCCCCAGACAATCGATCATCTTGTCGGCCACGACGGGCATATCGGCTATTTTCGCCCGGGATTCTGACATCGGCGTTCAGCGCCGGGCAACCTTTCCTTCGGCGAGGTTAGCATGGGCTTTGGACCCAGATCCGCGACTTCCGATACACTTCGTCCGTCCGGAGCCGGCCATAAGGGCCGTGCCAACCAGTGGGTTAGTGATGTATCTCGAGCAGTTCGGGCTCCGCGAGCGGCCTTTCTCTCATGCCCCGGACGAGCGATTCGACGCTGTGTCGCCGGTTGTTGAAGGAGCTGTCCGAGCGAGCCCGGTCGGCGTACGTCGGTCACCGCATGGCGGTCGCCGGCGGCCGCCGCCACGTCTTCGATGACGGCGCCCTGTGCGTCGTGTATCGCCTGTCGTCGAGAGTGCCACGCGTGATCAATACGCTCTGCGCCCGGGTACTGATGAGCGCGGTGGCGCGGCGGCGCCTTCGCGTCGACCGGTCGATCGTACGCGCCGCGGCCCGCACGGCGCCGGCTCCCGCCGGCTCGCCGCCGATCGAGCGAATCGCTGAAGCTCCTCGAGCGGAGCCGCTCACGGCTCCTCCCAAGCCGGCGAGAGCGCCGGCGCAGCGAGCCCGGCGGTCACGAGCGCACCCGCCGCGGATCAAGCGAGGGGCAGACGCTCGAGAACGGTGCCGTCCTCGAGCGCATCGAGCAGGACGGCATCGTGCTGATCCAGGGGGGCCAGCGTGTGAAGCTGCGGTCAGAGTCCGCTAGGGCGTCACTCACTTTTCGTTCTGAGATCGAATAGTTACAGCGCGTCGCACAAACTTTTCTTGTTCCGACCGCCGATCGCGGCAATAGAATAGTCTTGTCATGTCGCGCGAGTCCGGCGATATCGCATCCACGGGGCGCCTGCTGAAGCGTAAAGTCCTGCTGGCGCTCGCTCTTTCGTCGCTGGTGCCGCTCCTGGTGCTCGCCTGGGTTGTCTATCGCTACGTGCGGCCCGAGCTGCGGCCGACCGACGTCGCGACGTTCTACGGCCTGCACGCTCTCCTGCTCTTCACCGCCCTCGCCATGGTCGGCGGGGCCTACATCATCTGGGATCTCGGGCGGGCGTTCGCGAAGATTGCCGAGCTGCTCTCGCGCGAGCCCAAGCTCGCCGAGCTCGGAGGGCGCAGCGACGAGGTCGGGACGCTCATGCGGTCGTTCTCGAACATGCTCGGCACCGTCGAGCAGCAGGCCATCGACATCAACACCTTCGCGATGCGGCTGGACGCCGCGTACCGCGAGCTCGAAGCCACCAACGCCAAGCTCAAGGAGACCTCGTTCAAGGACGAGGTCACCGGCCTCTACAACCGACGCTTCTTCTCGCTCCGCCTCGAGGAGGAGATTTCACGTTTCAGGCGGTTCAATCACCCGGTCTCCGTCGTGGTGCTCGATCTCGACGGCTTCAAGAGCGTCAACGACGAGTTCGGCCACGCGGTCGGCGACGAGACGCTGCGCGACGTCGGGCAGATCCTCATGAAGCACTCGCGCGGC
>DATFXA010000049.1:0-2667 GCA_035258645.1 Gaiellaceae bacterium | reverse complement strand
GCCGACGAGGTACTCGATCTCCTCGCTCTCCTCGTTCGCGGTCGCGATCGTGACCGCACGGAGGCGGTGAAGCTCCTCGGCGAAGCCCACGAGCGGATGCATGATCTCGACGAGCGGCGCCTCGCCCGTCCGTTCCTCGACGGCGAGCGCGGCGCGGATGATCGCGCGCACCTGCATCTCGTAGATCTCGGGCCAGAGCAGGCCGAGCCGGCAGCCGCGGGTGCCGAGCATCGGGTTCGACTCCCGAAGCGACTTGATCCGCTCGCGCACTCGCTCGTCGGTGGCTTCCTCGAGCGGCGGCAGGAACTCGTGCAGCGGAGGGTCGAGCAGCCTGATCGTCACCGGCAACCCCGCCATCGCCTCGAAGATCCCCTCGAAGTCGGACTGCTGCACCGGTAGGAGCTTGTCCAGCGCGTCGCGCCGCTCGTCCTCGCCGGCGGCCATGATCATCTCACGGACGATCGGCAGCCGGTCCTCGGCCATGAACATGTGTTCCGTTCGGCAGAGACCGATTCCCTGGGCGCCGAACTCACGCGCCTTCGCAGCATCGTCCGGCGTGTCCGCGTTGGCGCGCACCTGAAGCCTGCGGTGATCGTCCGCCCAGCGGAGGATCGTCTCGAAGTCCTCGTTGACCTGCGGCGGCGCGAGGTCGACCGGCCCGACGATGACGATCCCCGAGCCGCCATCGATCGTGATCACATCGCCTTCGGCGAGATCGTGCGCCCCGATGTGGACGCGGCGGTTCTCGGTGTCGATGGCCAGCTCCTCACAGCCGGCCACGCACGGCTTGCCCATGCCGCGTGCGACGACGGCCGCGTGCGAGGTCATGCCCCCGTGCGCGGTCAGGACTCCCTGGGCGGCGATCAGGCCGTGGATGTCGTCGGGCGTCGTCTCCCAGCGGACGAGGATGACGGGCTCGGTTGGGCCGCGTTCCGCCGCCGTGTCCGCATCCAGGACGATCTTTCCGGAGGCTGCGCCGGGGGATGCGTTCAACCCTCTGGCTGCCACGTCGTAGCCCGCGTTCGGATCGAGCATCGGGTGCAGCAGCTGGTCGAGCTGGGCGGGGTCGATCCGGGCGACGGCGTCCTCCTCGGAGATCAACCCTTCGTCGACCATCTCGACCGCCGCCTTCAACGCCGCTGCGGCGGTGCGCTTCGCGGCGCGAGTCTGCAAGAGGTAGAGGCGGTCGTCCTCGACGGTGAACTCGATGTCCTGCATGTCGCGGTAGTGCTCCTCGAGCCGACGCATCGTCTCGGTCAGCTGCTCGAACGCCTCCGGCAACTGCTCCCTCATCTCCCGGAGCGGTTGCGGCGTCCTGATCCCCGCGACGACATCCTCGCCCTGGGCGTTGGCGAGAAACTCGCCGTAGAGGCCGGTTTCACCGGTCGACGGGTCGCGTGTGAAGGCGACGCCCGTGCCCGAGCGCCCGCCCTTGTTGCCGAAGACCATCTGGACCACGTTGACGGCCGTGCCGAGGTCGTCGGAGATGTGATGGGCCCGGCGGTAGACCTGTGCGCGAGGGTTGTCCCAGGAGTCGAAGACGGCGCGGACTGCCCGCGCAAGCTGCTCGCGAGCGTCCTGCGGGAACGAGGCGAGCGTCTCCTGCGTGTAGAGCTCCTTGAAGGTCGCCACCAGCTCCAGCAGATCGTCCGGCGTGAGATCGACGTCCTGCTTGACGCGTCGGCGCTTCTTGAGCTCGGCCAGCGCCTCTTCGAACCGCCGCGCGTCGATCCCGTCGACGACGTCGCCGTACATCTGGATCAGCCGGCGGTACGAGTCGAGGGCAAACCGCTCGTTCCCGGTTCTCGCGCCGAGGCCTGCGACGGCGTCGTCGTTGAGGCCGAGGTTGAGAATCGTGTCCATCATGCCCGGCATCGAGATCGCCGCTCCCGAGCGCACCGAGACGAGCAGCGGGTCGCCAGGGTCGCCGAACCGTTTGCCGGTCCTTTCCTCGAGCGAGGCGAGATGGTCGTCGATCTCTGCCTCGAGGCCCTCCGGCAGCTCCTTCGTGCGCAGGTAGTCGCGGCAGGCGTCCGTGGTGATCGTGAAGCCGGCCGGAACGGGGATCCCGAGCGCCGTCATCTCGGCGAGGCCGACGCCCTTCCCGCCCAGGAGCTCCTTGCCGCCCTCGGCCGATTCGTCGAAGTCGAAGACGTAGCGTCCGCTCATCGTGGCCTAGATCTTCCCATGAGCAGCGGGATTACGCTTTTCAGCGCCGGCTCGAGCCTTCGCCGACGGGAGGCCGGTAGCCGGGTCGCCGCCGGGCTCGGAAGTCGGCGAGCCACGCGAGCGCCCGCGTCGCCATCCAGAACGGCGTGAAGAGCACATAGAAGACGAGCAGGGCCGCCGCGAGGATTCCCGACCACATCGTCCAGCGCCAGAGGGGAACTGGGGGCTTCGGCTTCATGCGGTCGTGAGCCCGGCACCGGCCTCGGTCCGGCGCTGCTCGATCAACCTGATCACGCGGGCCGCGGTCTCCTCGATCGAGAGCTCGGAAATCTCGATCACCGGGCAGCCAAGCCTCCGGTGGATCGCCTCCGCCGCCTCGAGCTCGTCGTAGATCTCGACGAGCTGTGCGTAGCGGCGGTTGTTCGTGCCCAGACGACGTACCCGTTGCTGCCGGATCTCGGCCAGCCGGCCCGCTTCGATCGTGAGCCCGACGATCTT
>DATFXA010000048.1:0-5170 GCA_035258645.1 Gaiellaceae bacterium | reverse complement strand
GCGCCCGACTCGAGCGGGCGCAGATAGACCGGCGTGGCTGCCGTCGAGTCGACGACGACCGGAGCCGGGTGCGCGACGGCCGCTTCGAGGTCGGGCATCGTCAGGAAGGGGTTCGAAGGCGCCTCGAGCCAGATGAGGTCGGCGCCGCGCGGCGGTGGGCCGGTCTGATCGAACTCGACGAACGCGAGCCCCCAGCGCTCGAGCACTTGGAAGAGGAGGCCGGTTCCGTAGTAGGCGCCCTCGGCCAGCGCAACCGTCTGTCCCGGCTCGAGCTCTGAGAGGACAAGGGAAGTGATCGCAGCCGACCCCGAGGGGAAGATGAGCGCCTCCCCGCCTTCGAGCTCGCCGAGCGCCGTTTCCGCCTCGACTCCGGTCGGGTTGCCGTACCGCTGGTAGTAGAAGTCGCCCGGCTCGCCGTCTCGGTACGGCCAGATCGTCGAACGGTCGAGCTGCGCCACAGAGCAACTCTACGTTCCGATTTGACGCTGTCCGAGACTCGTGCGTATTGTCCAGCATCCCGGTCGAGAAACAAGACAGATAAGGAGATATGAATGAGGCGTATTTGCCTTTCTTTCTTACCGCTGCTGGTGCTGGCGACCGGCATCGTCGTCGGCGCAAGGGCCGCGACGACCGGCACGACACTCAACCTGGTCGCCTACTCCACGCCGAAAGACGCTTACGCGAAGATCATTCCAGCGTTCCAGGCGACCGCGGCAGGCAAGAGCGTCTCGTTCAACCAGTCTTACGGTGCGTCGGGCGACCAGGCACGCGCAGTCGGCGCCGGGCTCAGCGCCGACATCGTCGCGCTCGCGCTGGCTCCCGATGTCTCGACGCTCGTCAAGAAGGGCCTCGTACCCGCCGACTGGAGCCACAACGCCTACCACGGGATGGTGACCGACTCTGTCGTCGTCTTCGTCGTCCGCGACGGGAATCCGAAGAACATCCACACCTGGGCCGACCTGACGAAGAGCGGCGTCCAGGTCGTCACGCCGAACCCGTTCACGTCAGGTGGCGCCCGCTGGAACGTGATGGCCGCCTACGGGGCCGAGCGTGCCCTGGGCAAGACGGACGCCCAGGCGATCTCCTACCTGAAGAAGCTGTTCAAGAACGTCTCGGTGCTGCCGAAGAGCGCCCGCGAGGCGACGCAGGTGTTCGCCAGCGGCAAGGGCGACGTGCTGCTCACCTACGAGAACGAAGCGATCTACGCGAACAAGAAGGGCGTCCACACCGGGTATGTGCTGCCGAGGCAGACGATCCTGGTCGAGAACCCGGTCGCCCTCACGAAGAGCGGCCGCGAGCATCCCGAGGCGAAGGCCTTCCTGAAGTTCCTCTGGTCCTCGAAGGCCCAGAAGCTGTTCGGCGACGCCGGCTATCGCCCCGTACTGAAATCGGTCTACAACCGCGGCAAGTACACGTTCAAGCAGCCGAAGAGCCTGTTCACGATCAACTCGAAGGCGCTCGGGCTGAGGGGCTGGAAGTCGGTCCAGTACCGGTTCTTCGACCACACCAGCGGGATCATGGTGAAGGTGATTGGGCACTAGCGCCGTCGCCCTATCCCGCCGCGAGGCGGTTCTCAGTCGCGCCGGCGGCGGCATCGCACGTGGGATCGCGATCGGCTACCTGAGCGTGATCGTGCTCGTACCCATGGCGGCGCTGGTCTGGGCCTCGCGGTCGCAGGGGATGGGGACGTTTTGGAACGAGGTCACGAAGCCGGAGGCGTGGTCGGCGCTGAAGCTGACCCTCGGCATCTCCGTCCTCGTGGCAGCCTTCAACGCCCTCACGGGCACGGCGATCGCGTGGGTGCTCGTGCGGGACTCCTTCCCCGGCAAGGGGTTCGTCAATGCCGTGATCGACCTTCCGTTCGCGCTGCCGACGATCGTCGCAGGCCTCGTTCTGCTCGAGCTGTACGGCCCCAACAGCCCGTTCGGGGTCAACCTTGCCTTCCAGCGCGCGGGAATCGTTCTGGCGCTCCTCTTCGTGACGCTGCCGTTCGTTGTCCGCGCGGTGCAGCCGGTCCTGCTCGAGCTCGACCGTGAGATGGAGGAGGCCGCCGAGTCGCTGGGGGCGGGACGCTTCGCGGTCTTTCGGCGGATCGTTTTCCCAAATTTGCTTCCGGCGGTCCTCTCAGGGGTTGCGCTGGCGTTTGCGCGGGCCGTGGGCGAGTTCGGGTCGGTCGTCCTGATCTCGGGAAACATCCCGTTCAAGACCGAGGTCTCCTCGGTTTACATCGCCGGGCAGGTCGAGTCGGACAACCCGGCAGGCGCGGCGGCGGTCTCGGTCGTGTTGCTGCTGATCTCGCTCGCGGTCTTGCTCCTGATCGGCGCTTTCCGCCACTGGAGGACCCGGCATGATCGGTAGGTATGCGCTCCGCTTCGGGGCGCTCGGGTACCTGGCCTTCTTGCTGCTGCTTCCGGTCGGGCTGGTCTTCTACCGGACGTTCGAGCACGGCGTCGCGCCTGCGTGGGATGCGGTCACGAGCCCACAGGCCCTGCACGCCCTCTGGCTCACGCTCCTGATCGCCGCGGTCGCCGTGCCGCTGAACACGCTGTTCGGGGTCACCCTCGCGATCTCGCTCGTCAGGCACCGTTTTCCCGGCCGCGGACTCGTCAACGCCGTCGTCGACCTGCCCGTTGCCCTGTCGCCGGTCGTAGTGGGGTTGTCGCTCTACTTGCTCTACGGCACCGGCGGCTGGCTGGGGGGCCTCGCCGGGCACGGGATCAAGATCCTCTTCGCGCTCCCGGGGATGATCCTCGCCACGATCTTCGTCTCGCTGCCGTTCGTCGTCCGCGAGGTGGTGCCGGTGTTGCGGGAGATCGGCACCGATCAGGAGCAGGCGGCCGAGACGCTCGGAGCGACCCCGTTCACCACGTTCCGGCGGATCACATTGCCGGCGATCCGCTGGGCCGTCTGCTACGGCGTCATCCTGACGACCGCGCGCGCAATCGGCGAGTTCGGCGCCGTCAGCATCGTCTCCGGGCGGATCGAGGGCAAGACCGAGACGCTGCCGCTCTACGTGCAGTCGCAGTTCGAGGGGTTCAACACGACCGGGGCGTTCGCTGCATCCGTCGTGCTCGCGCTGATCGCGCTGGCGACGGTGGTGGCAATGCGCATGTTCCGGCCCGGCGGAGAGGCAAGCTGATGGGGATCACGGTTGTCGAAGTCACGAAGAGGTTCGGGGACTTCGTCGCGCTCGATGATGTCTCCGTCGCGATTCCGGAGGGGTCGCTGACGGCTCTCCTCGGCCCTAGCGGCAGCGGCAAGTCGACGCTCTTGCGCGTGATCGCCGGCCTTGACGAGCCCGACTCCGGCCAGGTCTCGCTGGGTGACGACGACGTCACACACTTGCCGGCGCGGGCGCGCGGAGTCGGAATGGTCTTCCAGCACTACGCCGCCTTCAAGCACATGACCGTCTGGGAGAACGTCGCCTTTGGCCTCAAGGTGAGGAAGCGCCCGAAGGACGAGATCAGGCGCCGCGTGAGCGAGCTCCTCGAGCTCGTGCAGCTGGACGGCCTCTCGAAGCGCTACCCGGCGCAGCTCTCGGGTGGCCAGCGGCAGCGCATGGCTCTGGCGCGCGCGCTTGCGGTCGACCCTGAGGTGCTCCTGCTCGACGAGCCCTTCGGCGCGCTGGATGCGCGCGTTCGCAAGGAGCTGCGCGCGTGGCTCCGCCGGCTGCACGATGAGGTGCACGTGACGACGATCATCGTCACGCACGACCAGGAAGAGGCGATGGAGGTCGCCGGCCAGATCGTCGTCATCAACCGTGGCCGCGTCGAGCAAATCGGAACTCCTCGCGAGCTCTACGAGTCGCCCGCGAACGAGTTCGTGATGAGCTTTGTCGGCCCAGTCAACAAGATCGGAGAGACCTTCGTCCGCCCGCGCGACATCAGCATCGGCCTCGAGCCCGACGGCGAGTCAACCGAGGCTATGGTCGAGCGGGTCGTTCATCTCGGCTTCGAGGTCAGGGCGGAGCTCGTCCGCGACGACGGACAGCACCTGGTCGCGCAGCTGACGGAGGAAGAAGCCCAGGCACTCGAGCTCGAGCGCGGCCTGATCGTCTACGTCAAGCCCAGCCGCCAGACCGTCTTCAGTACTTAGTGCGGAAGCCAGGCGTCGGGGTCCGCGGCGATGGCCGCGACCTCGTCGGGCAGGCGTCCGGCGGCGAGGTCGGCGAGCGTGACCTCCTCGAGGACCGCACGTAGGTTCGCGCGCATCGCGATCCAGACCTGCTGCAGCGGAGCGGCAGGGCCGTTGTATTCGACGAGCTCGGGACGCTGGCCGCGAACGTTTGCGATCGGGCCTTCGACCGCCCGGATCACGTCCGCAAGCGAGATCTCGTCCGGAGGTCGGGAGAGCCAGTAGCCACCTTCGGCGCCGCGCTGGCTTTGCACCAGGCCCGCGTGCTTGAGGTCGAGCAGGATGTTCTCGAGGAACTTGAGCGGGATCTCCTGTGCCTGTGAGATGCGTTCGCCCTTGATCGGCCCTTCCCCCGCGGCGGCGAGCTCTGTGCACGCACGCAGCGCATAGTCGACCTTCGCCGAGACTCGCATGGCCGGATTGTGCCTTTCGGCGGAGGCGCGACTTACGAGGCTGATGCTCTGGCGGCGGCCGTGGCCTGCGCGCCGGCCGTGACGACGCGATTCTTGCCGTTTCGCTTGGCCTCGTAGAGCGCCTCGTCGGCTGCGGCAACGAGCTGCTCGGCGCGTTCGAGATCGCCCTTGACCGCGACGCCGATGCTCGCGGTCACGTTCAACTTGCCGCCGGTCGGAAGTTCTATTGTCGCGGCCTCGAGGTCGGCGCGCAGCCGCTCGGCGAGCTTTTTCGCGCCGAGGGTGTCGGTTTCGGGAGCCAGGAGGGCGAACTCCTCGCCGCCGTAGCGCGCCGCAAGGTCGACCTGGCGGGCGCCGGAGTCGAGGATCGCGGCCACGCGCCTGAGCACCACGTCACCGGCCTGATGGCCGAACTCGTCGTTGACGCTCTTGAAGTCGTCGAGATCGAGGAGCAGCAGCGCCAGTGAGTCGCCGACCCGCTCTGCGCGCCGCCATTCGAGGGCGAGCTCGTCGTCGAAGGAGCGCCGGTTTGCCAGCCCGGTGAGCCCGTCCGTCACCGCCTGTGAGGCGACGCGACGAAAGTCACCGAGCGCATTCAGGATCGGCCGCGCGAAGGTCAGCGC
>DATFXA010000047.1:0-2677 GCA_035258645.1 Gaiellaceae bacterium | reverse complement strand
AGATGTTCGATTGCGACCCTGACGCCATCAACAGCCTCGAGGCCGTCAAGGGAGCCCTGATCGAGGCCGCGAAGCGGGCCCAAGCGACCATCGTCGACGTCGTCTTCCACGAGTTCAACCCGTTCGGGATCAGCGGAGTCGTCGTCATCGCCGAATCCCATCTGGCGATCCACACGTGGCCGGAGTATCGGTACGCCGCGGTGGACATCTTCTCCTGCGGCGAGGTCCTGCAGCCCGAGGTCGCCGCCAACTACCTGGTCGAGCAGTTCGCCGCCGAGCGGACGTCGATCGTCGAGATGCAGCGGGGGATGTTCCTCAACTCGGCGGTGCCGATCGTCAACAAGGCCGCGGTTCCGGTCAGTTGATCAGCTCGCAGTCCCACAAGTGGTTCATCGAGACCACGACCGCCTTCGAAGGGCACATGCATGCCATCGCCAAGACGATCGTGGAGGCTCAGACCAAGTTTCAGCACGTCGAGATACTGCAGACCACTTCCTACGGGAAAACCCTGGTGCTCGACGGGCGGATCCAGTCGAGCCAGGGCGATGAGTTCATTTACCACGAGGCTCTGGTGCACCCGGGCATGCTGGCCACCGACGGAGCGCCCCGAAGCGCCCTGGTGATCGGCGGCGGGGAGGGCGCCACCCTCCGGGAGATCCTCCGGTACCCCTCCATCAACCGGGCCGTCATGGTCGACATCGACGGCGAGGTGGTCGAGCTCTGCAAGACACACCTGCCGGAGATGCATCAGGGCGCGTTCGACGACCCCCGGACCGAGCTACGGCACGAGGACGCGCGTGGCTATCTGGAGAAGAGCAAGGAGCGCTTCGACTTCATCTCGATCGATCTCGTCGAGCCGCTCGAGGAAGGGCCGGCGTGCATGCTCTTCACCAAGGAGTTCTACACGCTCGTGAAGGACCGCCTCACGCCGGGCGGGACGATGTCGATGCAGGCCGGGATGACCAAGCGCGGCGAGCTCGCCTTCTTCACGTCGATCCACCGCACGCTGCGCGAGGTGTTTGCGATCGTCGCCGGCTACCAGACGTTCGTGTCGTGCTTCGGCACGCCGTGGGGATTCATCGTCGCCTCGAAGAAGGTCGACCCCAACAAGCAGGACGCGAAGGCGATCGACAAGCTGATCGCCGAGCGGATCAAGGGCACGCTAGAGTACTGGGACGGCGTCACCCACCAGCACGCGTTCAGCCTGCCGAAGTTCATTCGCAAGAGCATCGCGAAGCAGACCCGGGTCGTCACCGACGCCAACCCGCTGATCGTCACCTGAGCTCGCTGCCCGATGGCAGCCCAGCGCGGTATCGGGCTGGTCATCCTGGTGGTCCTCGCCGGCCTGGTCGTCGGCTCGCTGCTCGGAGAGCTTCTCGGCAGCCTCCTTCCCGCTGGGAACGCGCGTGAGCTGATCACCCGGGGCCCCGGTGATCGGCTTGATGCCGCCGGCTAGGCTCGACCTGCGCTTCCTGGCGATGACATTTGGGCTCAGCCTCAAGATCAATCTCGTCGGTGTCGTCGG
Organism: Gaiellaceae bacterium; assembly: GCA_035258645.1. GTDB lineage: Bacteria > Actinomycetota > Thermoleophilia > Gaiellales > Gaiellaceae > 13-2-20CM-68-14. Next base: position 1,152 of record DATFXA010000047.1, on the reverse strand, counting down.
AGTCGTCCTCGCCACGATCGTTCTTCGTCGCCTGTAGGCGGGGCGACGGCGGAGGGGCTGGGGGTGCCGGCTGGGGTCTGACTGCTGCCGGCACGAGGTCCGAGAGGCATGCGCACCACACGCGAGCAACGCTGCCTACACAGACCCTTGCCAGCACCCCCAGCCCCTCCGCCGTCGCCCCGTCTAAGGTCATGAGGTTGATCCTGGCGTCTCAATCTCCGCGGCGGCGAGAGCTTTTGCTTAGGATTTGGGCAGAGTTCGAGGTCATTCCCAGCGATCTCGACGAGACCTTAGAACCTGGGCCCGTCGCTGAAGCCGTCGCCGGGCTAGCGTTACGGAAGGCTCGAGCAGTGGCTGGCCGAGTTGGGGCGGGTGTTGTGCTTGCGGCTGACACGGTGGTGGTGATCGATGGGGTCTTGCTGGGGAAGCCGGCGGGAGTTGAGGAAGCGCGAGAGATGCTCGTGCGGCTGCGGGGGCGAGAGCACGAGGTCGTCACGGGCGTTTGCGTGGTGGACGCGGGGACGGGGCGGGCAGAATCGACGATCGCCGTGAGCCGGGTGCTGATGGCGGCGTACCCGGACGCGACGATCGCGGCCTACGTGGCGTCCGGTGCGCCGTTCGACAAGGCCGGGGGCTACGCGATCCAGGACCTGGACGGAGGGCTGGTCGACGGCGTGATGGGCTCGTACACCAACGTGGTCGGGCTTCCGCTGGAGGCGACGCGACGCCTGCTGGCCGGCTTCGGCGTCGTCAGCGAGCGGAGGGCTTGACTTGAAGCAGCATGTCCTCCGGGCGAGGCATCTTCACGGACTGCGGCAGCGGCGTGTGGGTCCGGATGATCGTGATGGTCTGCTGCAGCTGGTCCGCCGAGACCACGCCGTCGGGCAAGTAGAGGCCGCGCGAGGCCGCGAGTCTCGCCTCGAAGTCGGCGGGGTCGCCGACGACGCGGGTCGGAAGCCGGCCGGCCAGGTCTCGGGCTTCCGCGACGCGGATCCGCTGCTCGGCCTTCCTGAGTGCCCGGACGAGACCGGCCAGGTCGCGGTCGGCGCCGCGCCGGTCGGGCCGGACGAAGACCGCGGCGTTCACGGTGCTCGAGCCCAGCACCGTGGCGGCGGCGCGCGGCGTTCGAAAATCGGCGAGAAGCTTCGCCCG
>DATFXA010000046.1:0-4961 GCA_035258645.1 Gaiellaceae bacterium | reverse complement strand
CAGCGCCCGGTGGTCGTCGACAAGATGATCGTTCCCCCGGTCAAGGATGAGCTGAAGCTGATGTCGATCGGCTTCTTTTTGGAGGACAACTCGCCGGTGATGTGGCGTGGCCCGATGCTGCACCGAGCGCTCGAGCAGTTCCTCTCGGACGTCCACTGGGGCGAACTGGACACGCTGCTCGTCGACATGCCGCCTGGTACGGGCGACGTCTCGATCTCGCTCGGCCAGTTGCTGCCTCGCGCTGAGGCCGTGATCGTCACGACCCCGCAGCCACTAGCTCAGGAGATCGCGGCGCGCGCGGCACTGATGGCGCAGAAGACCAACATGCGACTGCTGGGCGTTGTCGAGAACATGAGCGGAGATGTGTTCGGCACCGGCGGCGGGCAGGAGCTCGCCGACGACCTCCACGTCCCGTTGCTCGGCTCGATCCCGCTCGATCCGGCACTCCGTGAGGCCGGTGATCAGGGCGAGCCGCTCGTCACGAGCGATCCGGACGCCCGAGCGGCCCAGGCGATCTCCTCGGTGGCCGAGGCGATCGCCGACGCCCGCCGCGAGCAGGGCGTCGGCTTCGTCAAGTCGCTGCCGGTTCTGTCCTGAACGACGTCCCCGCGAAGCTTCATGCGCTTGGCTTCTCTGCCGAGGACGCGTCCACGCTCGCCGACCACTTCCTGGACGCCGAGGCGCGCGGGCGCACAGGGCACGGCCTGTCGCGCGTCGACTGGCTGGCGACGCTCCCTGACCTCGATCCGCACGCAGAGCCGGTGGTCGAGATCGCCGAAGGCGGCTATGAGCGCTGGGACGGCCGCGGCGCGCTGGGCTACCTGACGCTCGCGAAGATCGTCGACACCCAGCTCGCCGATCCGCCTGAGCGCGCGCGCGTGATCGTGGCCGCGCACTGCTTTCCGACCGGGATGCTCGGCTACTGGGTGCGCCGGCTGGCGGAAGGCGGCCTCGTCGCGGCGTTGACCGCGACCTCGCCGGCTCGCCTCGGCTCTCCCGCGGGCGGTCCGAAGCTGGCCGGCACGAACCCGCTTGCGATCGCGATTCCGAGCTCGGACGGTCGTCCGCTCGTTGCCGACGTTTCGATGGGCGCGGTCACCTACGGCGATGTGATTGCCGGCAATGCAGATGAGGACGAGCTCGTCCCCTTCGGCGGCGAGCAAGCGCACAAGGCCTTCGCGCTTGCGCTGGGGCTGCAGTTGCTCGTTGACTCTCTCACAGGGAGCGACGGCTACGGTGCGGTGCTGCTGCTTGCCCGGCCGCAGGGCGATCCGGTAGCGGCGCTGCGGGAGCTAGCCGCTGGAGTTCGTCTGCCCGGCGACAAGTGACGTGAAGCGGCCGTCGCCGCGAATCGAATCGAAGTCGGAGTCGTTCTGCGCGTACTCCCGCGCGCTCGAGTCGAGCTCGATTGCCCGCTGGAGGTACTCGAACGCCCGCTCGTGGTCACCGAAGCGCGCCTCGAAGCAAGCGGCGTTGTAGAGACCCTGCCAGGCATCTGGGTGCTTGTTCAGGAGCTCGGCGTACAGGGCCCTAGCGTCGTCGATTTTCCCCTGCTCCGCGTAGGAATTCGCGACGAAGACGTCCTCCCAGGCCGACGGCTCGAAGACGACCCCGGGCTTCGCCCCGACCGCGAGCACGGCAGTGCCGTCCTCGGCGGCGATCGCGCCCCGCCTCGTGTTCGGCCGGACGAAGACGATGGTCCCGGCGGGAGCGTCGACCTCGTCGTCGCCGAGCGTGAAGGTCGCCCGGCCGCGGATCACGACGTACATCTCCTGATGGTTGTCCCGCTCCGCGTGCTCCTCGATCACCCGCCGGCCGGCGTTTCCGGTGTAGGCGTTCGTCCCGAATGCCGTGATCCCGAAGCGTCGGCGCACGGGCCGCCAGACGAACTCGCCGTTGTTGATCGGCAGCTCCTCGAGCTCGTCGATGTGGGCGACTTCGTATCCCCCAGTCACGAGAGCTCCCGCAGCTCGTCCAGGACGATCGGGTCGATTTCCGCGACGCCGTCGACCCGTTCCTCGAGGTTGACGTTGCCTGCCCACTGGTTGAACGCGTCCTCGAGCTCGCCGTCGTAGCCGAGCTTCGCCAGTCGCTCGCGCAGCTCGTTCGCGAGCGCATCGTCCACAGTCAGCCACTCGTCCCGTGGCGTTTCTCCGAAGAGCGCCTCGTGGATCCGGTAGACCCGGCGAAGCTCTTCGAGCGGCCGTTCGTGATCCTCGACCCGAAGCTCGACGACCGTGTCCGAGAGCTGGGCGTAGCCGCCGTTCTCTTCCACCACGAGCAGCGCGGCCGACTGCTGGCCTCGCCGGTCGCCGCCGGCCGCCTGCGCGGCGTCGAGGCAGTCGAGCAGGCGCTCGGCCAGCGCGCCTTTCGACGACTCGAACGTCTCGGCGATCGCGTCGACCGTTGCCGCTGAGACGAGGATGTTGCCCTGGGCTGCATAGCACGGTCCGGTCCTGCCGCCCGCCCATTCGAGGCACTCGTCGCCGGTGAAGGTGGCGCCGCGGCCCTCGCGGTCGACGACTCCGAGCTGGCGCTGGGCGCGGCCCTCGTCCGCCGCCGTCAGCCGCTCGACGACCTCTTCGGCCGAGAGACCGTCGCGAAGCATGGCAAGGCCTTGGGACCCGTAGCGAGGGTTCGCATAAGCCTGCGTCGCGATCGCACCGGCCTTGGGCTCCGCCCAGGGGACGACCGAGCCGACGGCCAGGAACTTCGACTGCGTTGCAACGCCCCACTGGCCGGCGTCGAGATCGCAGGCTGCGATCGAGTACGTGGCCACGTTTCTAGCCATAGGTCAGCTCCCTGAGGTCGAGCTCGAGGAGCTCGGGCTGACTCTCGGGAACCAGCACGCACGCCACCTCCGGTCGTTTCAGGGCAGCCACGATCTGCTCGGGCGAGCTCGCGCGCACGACGACCGGCGTCCCTTCTGCGTGTGCCTGACGTAGCTTGGCATCGTCGGAAACGTCGTCGAGCACCAGCGCCTCGTCGAGCGGAAGGTCGCCCTCGACGGCCAGCTCGGGCACGCGGCGGCCCGTGGCTCCGAACCAGCGGGCTCTCAAACGGTGATCGTCTCCCCGGGCTCCACCGCGAGGATCTCGACGTCGGCGGGCGCATGCTGCTTCAGCTCCTGGGGTGTCCCCGCGAGCAGGGGAAAGGTGCCGTAGTGGCACGGGATGCAGCGTTTCGTCCCCAACAGCTCGAGCGCGACGCCGGCCTCGCGTGGATCCATCGTGAAGTGCCCGCCGATCGGGAGCACTGCAACGTCGGGGTTGTAGATGCGGCTGATCAGCTGCATGTCCCCGAAGACGCACGTGTCCCCGGCGAAGTAGATCGCGGTGCCGTTCTCGAAGGTGATGACGATCCCTGCGGGCTCGCCGCCGTAGCCCCCGTCCGGGGTTGCCCCGGAGTGGAAGGCGTTCACGATCGTGAACTTGATCCCGTCGAGGTCGACTGTGCCGCCCTTGTTCGGGCCCGGGACCTGGCCGACGTCCGCGCCCTGGTCGCCCAGCCAACCCTTCAGCTCGACTCCCGCGACGATCTCCGGCGAGAACTCCTTGGCGATCTCGACCGTGCTGCCGACGTGGTCGGAGTGGCCGTGGGTGACCGCGACGATGTCCACGCGCTCCGGTTTCCGCTCATTCTCGGGGCATTTCGGGTTATCGAGCCAGGGATCGACATAGACCCGCTTGCCGTTCGGACTGTCGGCCCGAAAGGCGGCGTGGCCCAGCCAGGTGACCGGAACGTCGGGCATTCACCCTCCTCCTCGTTGTCTTTGCGAGCGTAACGCAGGAGACATGTTCCGTCCGCCGAATGCGCCAGCATCTTCGGAAGACTGTCTCCGATCGCGCTTGTCCTGGTCGCTGCCCTGGCCGACCACTTCGGGGCTCACTCGCTCGCCTTCGACGCCCTGCTCATCGCGGTACCGCTGACGGCGATCGAAGGCTTGCGCAGCGTCGCCGACAGGCTCGACGGCAAAGCCGAGCCGGGCCACGCGTTCGCTTGGGCGCTCATGCTGGCGCTGCTCTTGGTGGCCACTGCCGCCAGGGCCCCGTCTGTCGGCGACTCGTCCGTGCCCGTGGTCGCGCGTTCGGCCCTGCTCGCCTGCGTCGTGCTGTTTTGCGTGCAGGCGCTTGCGGCCCTGGCGGGCGAGCTGCGCAGGGACTGACTAGAACGGGAGCGACGCCGCGGCCTGCTTGGCGACGTGGATCAGCGGCTCCACGGCGATGAAGGCGGCGATCGTCCCCGCGGCCGCGATCAGGACGGCGCCTTCCAACGGAATGTCCCGGGGCGGGGCGCCTCCGGCGGCGACGGGAGCTCCGGTCAGCTGGAGCTCCGTTGCAGGCCGCATGTACATCGCTCGCACGACGGCCAGGTAGTAGTAGAGGCTGACCGCGGTCGCGATCACGCCGACGATCACGAGCCAGGTCCAGCCGTGCCGGTAGGCGGCGGAGAAGGCGTAGAACTTGCCGACGAAGCCGCCGGTCGGCGGTAACCCGGCAAACCCGAACATGAACGTGCACATCGCGACGCCGAGGAACGGCCGCTCCCACCCCATCCCGGCCAGGTTCTGGAGCGTCACTGGGGCCGCCAGCTCGCGCTCTCGCGCAGTGACCACCGCGAAGGCGCCGACCGACATCACCGAGTACGGAATCAGGTAGTAGAGGAGCGCCCGGCCCCCGATCGCATTGTCCGAGGCGATCGGGATCAGCATGAAGCCGGCCTGGGCGATCGACGAGTAGGCGAGCATCCGCTTGACGTTCTGCTGGACGAGCGCGGCGAGGTTGCCCACCGCGAGCGAGGCACAGGCAATCGCGGCGATAGCGATCGTCCAGAGGTGGGCCTCCGCGGAGAACGCCTCGCGGAGCACGCGTAGCGTCAGCACCAGCGCCGCCGTCTTCGTCGCGGCCGCCATGAAGCCCGTGACCGGCGTCGGCGCGCCTTCGTAGACGTCCGGCGTCCAC
>DATFXA010000045.1:0-5733 GCA_035258645.1 Gaiellaceae bacterium | reverse complement strand
AGGCAGGCCCCCGGAAAGCGCGAGGGGAGGTGAATCCCTTGTTGAAGTTCTTCGCTTTCGCGCAGGCGTACACCGCCGCAGCCGCCGAGCTGCGGAAGCGCGAGGAGGGCCAGACGATGGCGGAATACGGCGTCGTCCTGGCAGTGATCACGCTGGCCGTGATCACGGCGATCACGCTGCTCTCGACCAACGTGCGCAACGCGATCACCAGCGTCGCGAACATTCTCCCCACCTAGCCATGAGGGAGTTGTACGACAGCCTCCGCCCGAAAGAGGCGCGGATGTTGCACTGGAGCGCGGCCGCCGCAGCGGCCGCGCTCTGGTTCTCGTTTGCGTGGCGGAACCCCTGGGTGCTGCTGGCAGTGCCGGTGATCGGCCTGTCGTTCGCCTTCCTCGTCCGCCGCAACCGTCGGCTCGACCCGTTTGGTCAGCCCGACGATGACGACCTCTTTTAGTCAGCCCGAGGCGATCAGCTCCGCGACCTTCTCGAGGTCGCGGACGAACCGCTGAAATTGCACCTCCCGATCCTCCGCACGGAGGATCGAGGATGGATGGACCGTCGCGACCGCGATCGGCGCCAACGGCGAGTCGACGAGCTCTCCACGCTGCCGTGAGACCCGGAAGTCCCGGCCGAGAAGCGCCTGGGCGGCGACGGCGCCGAGGCAGACGAGCACCCGCGGCTTCAACACCGCGAGCTCGGCGTCGACCCAAGGCCGGCATGCCGTGATCTCCCGCCAGTTCGGTTTCTGGTGGATCCGCCGCTTTCCCTGCGGCTTCGACTTGAAGTGCTTCACGACGTTCGTGACGTAGACCTTCGAGCGGTCGATCCCGGCCTCCTCGAGCGCCTGGTCGAGCAGTTGGCCCGCGGGACCGACGAAGGGCCGTCCCTCGACGTCTTCACGGTCACCCGGCTGCTCGCCGACGAAGACGACGTCGGCACCGGCCGAGCCCTCGCCGAAGACCGTCTCGGTGGCGTGCGCCCAGAGGGGACACGCCTGGCATCCGGCTGCGGCCTCGCGCAGCGTCTTCAGCGTCGGGCGTTCCGGGATCAGCGCAGCGGCGGTGTCGTCGTCGTCGAATGAGAGCTGGCTCACACCACAGGATTACCTGAAAGGCGACGCTACGATTCCCCCTCGCGGCGCCGTGGCCGAGAGGTTAGGCAGAGGCCTGCAAAGCCTCGTACACCAGTTCGAATCTGGTCGGCGCCTTTTTCAGCTACTCCGGCGGCGGTGGTGGTGCCGGAATCTGGTCGCGGAGCAGCTTGGCGTAGGGAATCCCACTGACCGGGTCGACGTAGACCGCGCGGTAGAAGACGGGGTGCGCTCTTGCGCTGTCGGTGAAGGTGAACGTTCCGCCGGCGCCCAGCTTGACCGTGGCCGCGGTCTCCCGGCGAGCCTTCGCGTGCTCGCGGTAGATCGTCACGTGGCCGCCTTGGGCACCTTGGACTCTCCCGGAAAGCGCGACCGTTCCGTTTCCCAGCTCGTCGGCGCTCAGGCTGACGTGCACCGGCAACGAGCGGGTGCGGAACCAGGAGAGGCCATCAGGCCTGGAAAGGAGCAGATCCTGCGCGCCGGTCCTTGGTACCGCGGCGAGCCCTGCAAGCCGTCCGTCCAGCTCGCTGCCGCTGCGGCCGGTCACCGTTCCGGCCCAGACGGCGTCAGGCGCCGGGAACGCAAACGAGAAGTTGTCCGCCCCGACCCATTCGTTCGCGGCCAGCACGGGGCCGTGCGAGGTCATCGCGAGCCCCGTCGTCACGCCGCGCTCGGAAACGATGTCCTCCCTGATCTCGCGCGCGTGCGTGGCGAGCGTGACCGGGAAGCCGCCGAAGAGCGAGCCGGGAAACTGCTCGGTCCAAGCGGCATAGACGACGCTGCCGCGGCCGGGAACCGCGAAGAGTGGACCGATCGGGAAGCCGCCTCGGCCGGCCGAGAGGTACAGGCCGATCCACGTGTTCGAGCGCGGTAGCCACTCGATCGTGCCGACCGCGCCGCTGACGCCGTAGCTCTCGACGACGTGGACGGTGCCGTCGTGCACGATCACCGGCGAGGCCGGCGGTGCCGTGTAGCTCTTCGGCCAGCCTCGCGCCGTGACGCGGGTGTTGCGCGCTTTCCCGCGGGCGTCGATCTTGGTCAGGATCAGCTGGCTGAAGAGGCTGCGCGAGTGCCAGCGCGTGTATGCGATCACCGGCCGCCCGGCCTTGTCGAGCGTCAGGCCCGGCCAGCCGAGGCTGAGGTCGCCCACCAGCGGAGCGACGAGTCCCGTTTTGTGCCAGCGCTTGCCGCGACGCGTGAGGACACTCAGGCTGCGATCGCTTGGGCCGATGATCACCGCCACCGGACCGGCGGCTCCCGCCTTGAAGGCGGCGAGTCTCGAGCCCCTGGAGACCCGGCTCACCGCCTGCTGGCGCCAGCGATCGCGGGCAGTCCTCTGCGCGATTACGAGCTGCTGTCCGCGGACGAAGCCGACGAGCGGCGTGCCGTTCGGAGCGACGGCGACCATCCCGTCTGAAACCTGGGCGACCAGCTCGCCCGACGCGCTCCCCGTCACCGCCAACGCTACTGCGGTGACAACGAGGAACCACCTCATGGCACGAGACTACCTCCCGGTTCGGCGCGCGTCGACCCTGCGATCCAGCCGCCCGTTAGGATCAACAGGCGGGTCGTTTTCGAGCGGAAGGAGCGAAATGGAGCTGTGCGCGAGCATCGACCAGGCCAGGGAGCGCTGGGACGTCCTGAAGCACCCCTTCTACGCGCGCTGGGAGCGCGGCGAGCTGACCTCTGAAGAGCTCGCCTTCTACGCAGGCGAGTACCGCCACGCGGTCGTTGCCGTGGCGCGGAGCGCCGTCGTCGCCGGCGATCCGGAGCACGCGCGCGAGGAGTCCGACCACGTTGCCCTGTGGGACGATTTCGCGGCCGCCGTCGAGGCGCCGCTCGACCGGGAGCCCACCCCGGAGACCGTCGCCTGCGCTGCCGCCTGGTCGCCGAGCGATCGCTTCGAGGCGCTCGCGGTCCTGTACGCGGTCGAGTCGGCGCAGCCGGCGATCTCGCGCACGAAGCTGGCTGGCCTGCTCGACCACTACGGCTTCGATGCCGACGACGCAGGGGCGGAGTACTTCCGCCTCCATGCCGAGCGCGACCTCGAGCATGCTCGCGCGGCCCGTGAGGCGCTCGCGGAGGCGCCTGCGGCTCGTCGTCAGGAGCTCGCCGCCGTTGCCGAGCGTGCGCTCGAGGCAAACTGGCGTTTGCTCGACGGGGTCGAACGTGCGGCGTAAGCTCTGACTACTCGGCGGTGCTCGCCATGCCCGACGGCACCACGCGGCCGAGCCAGAAGGAGAGCTCGGAGAGGTAACCCGGATCGATCGCATGTGGGAGTGGGTACTCCCGATAGAGGACGTCGGCACCGGCCGCGTCGAGCTGCTCCTTCGCCCGGCGGCTCCAGCCGATCGAGATCACCGGGTCGTAGGTGCCGTGGCCGATCGCGACGCGCGGCAGCGGCGGCGATAGGCCGAGCCCGAAACCCTCGACCGTCGGGATGAAGCCGCTCAACGCGATGAGCCCTGCGGGGCGGGGCCTCCGTTGGCCGAGCCCGAGCGAGTACGTCATTACGGCCCCCTGAGAGAAGCCGCCAAGCACGGTCTGTTCAGGAGTCATGCCGGTCTCCTCGGCGAAGCCGGCGAGCCAATCGCCCGCGAGGTCGTAACTCGCGTCGAAGGTCTCCTTGTCAGGCGCGCCGATCTCGCGGACGACGTACCAGTGCGCGCCGCCGGGCGGAAGCGACAGCGGCCCGCGCGGCGTCGCGCCGACGAGACGCCGATCGGGATCGAGGAAGTCGAGCAGCGGGAACAAGTCGTTCTCATCCGCGCCGCGGCCGTGGAAGAGGACGAGCGCTCCCTCAGGGGTCCCTGCGGCGGCGCGGAGCCTGTAGGCGAGCGAGTCGAGCCCGCTCACCGCGCCGCGGCGGTCTCGCGCGGGTTGGGAAGCGGTGTCAGAACCGGCTCGAGCTGCGGGCGCAGGTGCTCGAAGTCGGGTGGAAGCGACAGCCTCTCGCCCAGGTGCTCGATCGGCTCATCGGTCGCGAAGCCTGGCCCGATCGTGGCGATCTCGAACAGAACGCCGCTCGGCTCGCGGAAGTAGATCGACTTGAAGTAGAAGCGGTCGATGATCGGTGTCACGTGCGCGCCCGCGGCGGCGACGCGCTCCCGCCAGGCCGCGTGCTGGTCGAGCGGCGAGGCCCATGCGACATGGTGCACCGTGCCCGCGCCGCCGATGCCGGGTCCCTCGGGCGCCGCGTCGTAGTCGTAGAAACCCCCTCGGGCCGCGCCACGAGCTTCCCAGCGCTCAGAGCCGCTCGGCTCGAACTCGAGTGTTTCCTCCAGGAACTCGCGGCTGCGTTCGGGATCGGACGAGAAAGCGCGCACCCCGTCGAACCCGTGCAGCGCCAGCTCAGCAGGCACGTCCGGGTGGTCGGCGATCAGCGGCGGGTCATCGGTTTGGACGACCGCAAGCTCGTGCTGAAGGCCCTCGGGATCGACGAAGGCCAGACGCCCGTCCTCCCGAGACAGGACATGGTTGTCGAGCCGCTTCTGCCAGAAATCGAGCGCCTCGTCGGAGGCGACTCGCCAGCGGACCGCGTGCACCATTCCAGCACCCGCGCGTCCTTGGCGCGCGCCCGGATACTCGAAGAACGTGATGTCCGAGCCGGGGTCGCCCTGCTCGTCGGCGTAGAAGAGGTGGTACACGGTGGGGTCGTCCTGGTTGACCGTCTTCTTGACCAGGCGGAGCCCGAGCAGGCCCGCGTAGAACTCGACGTTTCGTGGCGCGTCGGCCGTGATCGCGGTGACGTGGTGGACGCCTTCGAGCTTCATCTCCGGTTTCAACCTATCGGGTCGCGCGAGTATTCCGCAGACGAGCGCGCCTGCCCCAGCTTCTTGCGCAGCTCGAGCTTTTCGAGCCCCGTGGCGGGGTCCTCGAACGAGCGGCTGTTCGCGAAGCCGTGCTGCTCGTAGAAGACAACTGCGCGCGCGTTGACCTTCCAGACCTCGAGCGTCAGCTCGTCGCCGTCGACGGCTGCCTGTTGCTCGACCGCCCCGATCAGCGCCGACCCGATTCCTCTTGACCGCACTTCCGGCTTGACCCAGACGAGGTCGAGCAGGCTGCCGACAAGGACGGCCACACCGACGATCTCGCCGCCGAGGGTAGCTACGGTCGCCTGCGGCCAGTGCCTCTCGAAGTAGGTCTCGACGTTACCGCCGGCAACGAACGCTTCAACGGCCTCGCGACCGAGAAACGCCCCGTACGTCTCGGGAAGCGAAGCCCTCTGCATCGCCGAGATCGCAGCGACGTCTGTTTCGTCAGCCGGCCTGATCTCGAGCATTTGGGGGCCTCTATATGTCGGCGCCGGCGTCGAGCCGCCGGCGCCAGTTCTCCGCCGCCGCCTCGCCTTGTGGCGTGCCGAGAAAGTGCTCCAGCGGAACGTGGAGGAAGGCCCCGCGCGCCTGGGCGAGGATCTGGTCGCCGTCGACGATCTCCCCGGCGATGTGAATTCGCCGTCCGCGCTCGTCCTCGACATGGGAGCGGATCAGCAGCTCGGTGTCGATCGCCACGGGCCGGCGAAAGTGCACGAACAACCTCGCCGTGACCGTCGGGAAGCGGTACCAAGAGGCGAGCAGCCCGCAGGCCTCGTCCAGAGCCGCAGCGACGAGACCGCCGTGGACAAGCCCTGGAGCCGCCTGGTG